>JABFVP010000354.1 GCA_013362725.1 Cupriavidus sp. | reverse complement strand
CGCCACGTCGAGCACTTCCGCCAGCATCGGCGTGACTTCGCTGAACTTGCGCACATAGGCGGCGCGGTTCTCGCGCACATGCGACTCGTCGTTCCACGCAGCGATGCTCGCGCTCTGCACCGCCGGGTTCATGGCGCCGCCGTGGTAGGTGCGGTAGAGCAGGAACTGCTTCAGCAGCGCGGCGTCGCCGGCGACGAAGCCCGAGCGCAGGCCCGGTACGTTGGAGCGCTTGGACAGGCTCGAGAACATCACCAGGCGTTCGAAGCCACGGCCCAGCTTGTGCGCGGCCTCGAGCGCGCCCAGCGGCGCGCGGCCCTCGTCGAAATAGATCTCGGAATAGCACTCGTCCGACGCAATCACGAAGCCGTAGCGGTCGGACAGCGCGAACAGCTGCCGCCAGTCTTCCAGCGACAGCACCGCGCCGGTCGGGTTGCCGGGTGTGCAGACAAAGAGCAGCTGCACCTTCTGCCAGACCTCGTCCGCAATGCGCTCGAAGGCCGGGGCGAAATTGCGCGCCGGGTCGCTGTTGGCGAATACCGGGGTGGCGCCGGCCAGCAGCGCAGCGCCTTCGTAGATCTGGTAGAACGGGTTGGGGCACAGCACCAGCGCGCCTGGCCCGGTGCCATCGACCACGGTCTGGGCAAAGGCGAACAGCGCCTCGCGCGAGCCGGTCACGGGCAGCACTTCGGTGCCGGCGTTGACCCTGGGCAGGCCATAGCGGCGCTCCAGCCAGCCCGCGATGCACTGCCGTAGTGCATCGGAACCGGCCGTTGTGGGATAATTCGCCAGCCCCGCAAGCGACTCTGCCAGCGCTTGCTTGATGAACGCAGGCGTCGGATGCTTGGGTTCACCGATGCCGAAGCTGATGGCCGGCTTGTCGGCAGCCTTCACTTGCGCAAAGAGCACCCGCAGTTTCTCGAACGGGTAGGGCTGGAGCAGGTCGAGGCGCGGATTCACGGTGTCAGTCGGGGCCGGTTAAAACGACGCATTATAGAGGAACGGCGCGGGTTTCCGTGCGCCGGCCCGGCCCGCCAGGCGGTCTTTGGCGAGGGTTGGGCGGCCACGGATGGCGGGCATCACGCCACGGTGATGCCGCCGGCGCCGTCCGGACGCTGCCCGCCGCGCATGGCGGGCGCTCAGGCTCGCCTCGCACCGATTCCCTTTATGAGCACAAATACAGTTGCGGCGCCGCTGGCGCCGGCCGACCGCCATGCGGTCAAGGCATCGCTTTCCATCCTGATCGGCGCCTCGGTGTGGGGCATCGCGTGGTTCCCGTACCGGGTGCTGGCCGGCTGGGGGCTGGGCGGCATGCATGCCGCGGCGCTGGTCAGCGCGGCGGCGGCGGTGCTGTCGCTGCTGGCGTTCCGCCGCCACCTGGGCGGGCTGCGGCCGCACTGGCTGTTCGTCGCCATCGGCCTGGCGGCGGGCGTGACCAACGCCGGCTTCGTCTGGGGCAGCGTCAACGGGCACGTGATGCGGGTGCTGCTGCTGTTCTACCTGACGCCGGTCTGGACCGCGCTGTTCGCACGACTGTTCCTGGGCGAGCGGCTGTCGGCGGGCGGACTGGCGCTGGTGGGGCTGGCGCTGTTCGGCGCCGGGCTGATGCTGTGGACGCCGGAGGTCGGCGTGCCGCTGCCGGGCTCGGCCGCGGAATGGTCGGGGCTGATCGGCGGCATGGGCTTTGCCGTCAACAACGTGCTGTCGCGCCGCGCCGGGCAACGTTTTCCGGACACCGACGCACGCGTGCGCACGGTGGTGGTCTACCTGGGCTGCACCGTGGTCGGCGTGCCGGCCGCGCTGCTGCTCGACGGCCCGTCGGTGGCCATCGTCCCCGGCGCGCAGGTCAGTGCGGCGATGCTGGTGCTGGGGCTGGCGGCGGTGCTGGTGGTCAGCAACTCGGTGGTGCAATACGGGCTGCAGCGGCTGCCGGCCAACCGCGTGTCGCTGCTGATGCTGTTCGAGATCGTCATCGCCGCGGTGTCGTCGTCGTGGCTGGCGACTGAGGTGCTGAGCTGGAAGGAGGCCGCGGGCGGGCTGTGCATCATCGCCGCCGGCGCCTTGTCCGGGCTGGTGCACCGCAGCCGCGCCGCGCCCGCGCCGGCCGCGGGCGCCGAGGCCGCGGCCTGCCAGTAGGCACTGCGCGGTTCAGTGCAGCATCACCCGCGACACCATCGCCACCAGCGGCGCGCGCACCGCGCGCTCCACGCCGCGGTGCAGGTGCAGCGGGCGCAGCAGCATCTTGACGGTCATCTCGATCGGGATGTTGCGGCGGATCACGCCTGACACGCGCGTATTGAGCGCGCGCACCTCCGCTTCAGAGACCGATTCGACCCCGCGTTCCATGCGCAGCACGTTGCGCAGCGCGATCGCCGCGTCCTCGTTCTTGATCTCAAGCAGCCGGCGCGCCAGCGCACCCAGTACGCGCAACCGGCCCAGGCGCTCGGCCTCGACGAAGCGGTTGAAGAAGTGCAGGAAGTGCTTGTAGTGCCGCACTTCGTCGTTGGAGATACGCCGCGTCAGGTCGCGCAGCACCGGTTCGTCGCTGGCCTGCTCGAGCGCCCGGTAGTAGGCCGCCGTGCCGGTTTCAACCACGCAGCGGGCGGCCATCTCGAGTGCCTCGGTCGGCTCGAACTGGTCGATCGAGCAGGTCTGGCTGTACTCGTCGAAGAAGCGCGCATAGCCGCGCTCCCAGTCGAATTCCGGCCAGACATGCTCGACATAGCGCCGCAGCGCCAGGCCATGCTGCAGCTCCTCGGCTTCCCAGTGCTCGGCCAGCCAGCCGGCGGCTTCAGGCTCGCGGGCGTAATAGGTCGCCAGGTTGCCGGCATAGGTGTCGGAGCCGCTCTCGATGAACGAGGCCGACACCAGCAGGTAGAACAGGTCGCGGTCGCCGCGTATGCGGTCGACGTCGATCGCCTCGTACCGGATGTCGCTGACGGACCACGGCCGGGCGGCCGCTGACGGTTCACTCATGCTCTGTCCTCCTGGATGGCCAAAGGCCGCATGGGGCGTTCATGACGCATGTGCCGGAGGGCATCCGGCATCACGCCGACAGATCAGAGACTAGCACTTACCCTAATAGTTTCCGAACGGCTGGTGCGCAGCGGCGGCTGACATCGCGGCATGGAATTATCAAAGTGCTTGCGAAACCTCATGCAAACGACGGAAATGGAAGGGAAATCCGCCACCGCAACGCCCCGGCTGGCGCCCCCGAAACGGGCCGGCGAAAGCATCTGCGATGGTATGATTAGCCCCAATTCTCGGGCTGGAGGGGTGTTTTGAGGTGCTGGCGTCACGCCGTGCCGGCCCCCGCGCAGCCCGGCTATTCCGAACCGTGCAATAGCCCCGATACCCGATACCAGGCCGCCCCCGCTGTCCAGCCGGAGTGGCCGATACCACACGAGAAACCGTGCGACTATCCTCGATCAAGCTGGCGGGCTTCAAGTCATTCGTCGATCCCACCAATTTCCAGGTGCCGGGCCAACTGGTCGGCATCGTCGGTCCCAACGGCTGCGGCAAATCCAACATCATCGATGCAGTGCGCTGGGTGCTGGGCGAGTCACGCGCGTCCGAGCTGCGTGGCGAGTCCATGCAGGACGTCATCTTCAACGGCTCGACCGCGCGCAAGCAGGCCGGCCGCGCCAGCGTCGAACTGGTGTTCGACAACGCCGAAGGCCGCGCCGCGGGCCAGTGGAGCCAGTACGCCGAAGTGGCGGTCAAGCGCGTGCTGACCCGCGACGGCACCTCGTCCTACTACATCAACAACCAGCCGGTGCGCCGGCGCGACATCCAGGACATCTTCCTGGGCACGGGCCTGGGCCCGCGCGCCTACGCCATCATCGGCCAGGGCATGATCTCGCGCATCATCGAGGCCAAGCCCGATGACATGCGCATCTTCCTGGAAGAGGCGGCGGGCGTGTCCAAGTACAAGGAGCGTCGCCGCGAGACCGAGAACCGGCTGTCCGACACCCGCGAAAACCTGACCCGTGTCGAGGACATCCTGCGCGAACTCGGCAGCAACCTCGAAAAGCTCGAAGGCCAGGCCGAAGTCGCGCAGCGCTTCAAGACGCTGCAGGCAGACGGCGAAGAGAAGCAGCACCTGCTGTGGCTGCTGCGCAAGCGCGAGGCCCAGCAGGAGCAGGAGCGCCACCAGCGCGCCATCGAGCAGGCCCAGATCGACCTGGAAGCGCAGACCGCGCAGCTGCGCCATGTCGAGGCCGAGCTCGAAACCATGCGCGCCGCGCACTATGCCGCGTCCGACGGCATGCACGCGGCCCAGGGGGCGCTGTACGAAGCCAATGCCGAGGTCAGCAAGCTCGAGGCCGAAATCCGCTATGTGGTGGAATCGCGCAACCGCGTGCAGGCGCAGATCGCCGCGCTGACGGCGCAGCGCGAGCAATGGCAGGGCAAGGCCGAGCAGGCCACCGACGAACTGGCGCAGGCCGAGGAAAACCTCGCAGTGGCCGAAGGCCGCACGGTCGAGGCGCAGGAGGCCGTCGCGCACAAGAACGACGAGCTGCCGACACTGGAAGCGCAGTGGCGCGACGCCCAGCAGCTGCTCAACGAGCAGCGCGCCGGCATCATGCAGGCCGAGCAGGCGCTGAAGCTGGAAGCCGCGCAGCAGCGCAGCGCCGACCAGATGCTGCAGCAGCTGGAACAGCGCCGCGAGCGGCTGTCGGCCGAAGACAAGGGCCTGGACCGACCCGACGAAAGCCGCCTCGAGCAGGCCCGCGCCGAGCTGGCCGAGCAGGAGGCGCTGGTCGAGGAAGCCCAGGCGGTGCTTGCCGACGCCGAAGAGAGCGTGCCGCGCCTGGACGAGGCGCGCCGCGCCGCGCAGGCGCGCGTGCACAGCGAAGCCGCCGCCATCGCCACGCTCGAGGCGCGCCTGGCGGCGCTGCGCCAGCTGCAGGAAAACGTGCAGACCGACGGCAAGGTGCAGCCCTGGCTGGCGAAGCATGAGCTGGCCGAGCTGCCGCGGCTGTGGAAGAAGGTCCATATCGAGCCGGGCTGGGAAAACGCGCTCGAATCCGTGCTGCGCGAGAAGCTGGCCGCGCTGGAAGTGTCGAACCTGGACTGGGTCAAGGCCTTCCTGTCCGACGCGCCGCCGGCCAAGCTGGCGTTCTACTCGCCGCCGGCCGCGGCCCGTCCGCTGGAAACGCCCGCCGGCCTGCGCCCGCTGATGGCGCTGGTGCAGATCACCGAGCCCGGCATCCGCGCGGTGATGCAGGACTGGCTCGCCGACGTCTATGTCGCCACCGACATGGCGCAGGCGCTGGCCGCGCGCAACACGCTGCCCGAAGGCGCCTCGTTCGTGGTCGCCGAAGGCCACCTGGTGGGCCGCAACGCGATCCAGATCTACGCCGCCGATTCCGAGCAGGCCGGCATGCTCGCGCGCGAGCAGGAAATCGAAAACCTGCACAAGCAGGCGCGCGCGCAGTTGCTACTGTCGGACGAGGCCAAGACCGAGGCGGTGCGCGCCGAAGCGGCCTACACCCAGGCCAGCCAGGCGCTGGGCGACGCCCGTGCCCGCGCCGAGCAGGCCACGCGCCGCGTGCACGCGCTGCAGATGGACGTGCTCAAGCTGTCGCAGGCGATGGAGCGCTATGCCGCGCGCAGCGGCCAGATTCGCGAGGAGCTGGAAGAGATCCACGCGCAGATTGAAGAGCAGCGCGCGATCCGCGCCGAATCCGAAGCCAGCTTCGAGCAGCACGACGCCGCGCTGGCCGAGATGCAGGCCAGCCACGAAGACCAGCAGATGGCCTTCGAGGCGCTGGACAGCAAGCTGTCCGGCGCGCGCCACCAGCTGCGCGACCTCGAGCGCGCCGCGCAGGAAGCATTGTTTGCCGAGCGCAACCTGGCCAGCCGCATCGACGAGCTGCGCCGCAATATCCAGGTGGCGGCGGACCAGGCCGAGCGCATCGCCGAATCGCTGGAGAACGCCCGCGCCGAACTCGAGACCATCAACGAGCAGACCGCGCACACCGGCCTGCAGGAAGCGCTCGAGCGCCGTGCCGAGAAGGAAGAGAAGCTGACCATCGCGCGCACCGAGCTCGATGCGCTGTCGGCGCAGCTGCGCCAGCACGACGAGCAGCGCCTGGCCGCCGAGCGCAGCCTGCAGCCGCTGCGCGACCGCATCACCGAGCTGCAGCTCAAGGAACAGGCCGCGCGCCTGAACCAGGAGCAGTTCAGCGAGCAGCTGGCTACCGCCGAAGTCGACGAGGCCGCGCTGGCCGACAAGCTGACCGGCGACCTGAAGCCGTCGTACCTGCAGGGCGAAGTCACGCGCATCAACAACGCCATCAACGCGCTCGGCCCGGTCAACATGGCCGCGCTCGACGAGCTGGCCGCGGCGCGCGAGCGCAAGACCTTCCTCGATGCGCAGTCGGCCGACCTGAACGACGCCATCGGCACGCTCGAGGACGCCATCGCCAAGATCGACCAGGAAACCCGCGCGCTGCTGCAGGGCACCTTCGACCAGGTCAACCACCATTTCGGCGAGTTGTTCCCGTCGCTGTTCGGCGGCGGCCAGGCGCGCCTGATCATGACCGGCGAGGAAATCCTCGATGCCGGCGTGCAGGTGATGGCGCAACCGCCGGGCAAGAAGAACTCGACCATCCATCTGTTGTCGGGCGGCGAGAAGGCGCTGACCGCGATCGCGCTGGTGTTCGCGATGTTCCAGCTGAACCCGGCGCCGTTCTGCCTGCTGGACGAGGTCGACGCGCCGCTGGACGACGCCAATACCGAGCGCTACGCCAATATGGTGGCGCGCATGTCGGACAAGACCCAATTCGTTTTCATCTCACATAACAAGATCGCCATGGAAATGGCTCATCAACTCATTGGCGTGACCATGCAGGAACAGGGGGTTTCCCGTATCGTGGCGGTGGATATGGACGCAGCGGTGTCTATGGCGGAGTCGGCATGAAGCTCAACATGGACCTGCAGACCGCGCTGATCGTCGCGGGCCTGGTTTTCGTGGTGCTGGTGTTCGGCTACAACCAGTGGCAGATCCGCAAGGCGCGCCGCCCGCGCGAGCTGCGGCCCGAAGACGACCTGGCGCCGATGCGCGAGCCGGTGGTCGGCCAGAGCACCGCGCCGGAAACCGCCGCGCGACTGCACGAAGCCGCCGCCGAGCAGCCGCCGTGGCGCGAGCCGACCTTGTCGCAGGCAACGGCC
>JABFVP010000440.1 GCA_013362725.1 Cupriavidus sp. | reverse complement strand
CGAACTGGCCTTCGAGCAGGTCGGCTTCCGCTATGGCGAGGCGCCGCGCGCCGCGCTCGAAGGCATCGACCTGCGCGTCAGCCCCGGCGAGGTGGTGGCGCTGGTGGGCCCGTCCGGCAGTGGCAAGACCACGCTGGTCAACCTGGTGCCGCGCTTCTTCGACCCCACTTCCGGGCGCATCCTGCTCGACGGCGTGCCGCTGACCGAGCTGGCGCTCAAGGACCTGCGCAACCAGATCGCCTTCGTCAGCCAGGACGTGGTGCTGTTCAACGACACGGTCGCGGCCAATGTGGCCTATGGCGCGCAGCCCGGCAGCGAGATCGACATGGACCGCGTCGAGCGCGCGCTGGCGGCGGCCTACCTGACCGAAACGGTCAAGGGCCTGCCCGAGGGCGTGCAGACCAATATCGGCGACAACGGCATGAAGCTGTCCGGCGGCCAGCGCCAGCGCCTGGCGATCGCGCGCGCGCTGTACAAGGATGCGCCGATCCTGATCCTGGACGAGGCCACCTCGGCGCTGGACTCGGAATCGGAGCGCCAGGTGCAGGCGGCGCTGGAGGAACTGATGAAGGGCCGGACCACGCTGGTGATCGCGCACCGGCTGTCGACCATCGAGAATGCCGACCGCATCGCGGTGCTCGACCACGGCCGCGTCGCCGAGACCGGTACCCATGCGCAGCTGCTCGCGGCCAATGGCCTGTACGCCGGGCTGCACCGGATCCAGTTCGCCAGCCACTAGGCGGCGGGGGGTCCTCAAGAAAAAGGGCCGGCGCATTGGCGCCGGCCCTTTTTTTATTGCCGTGCTTGGGGATCAGCTGGTCGAAGTGACCTGCGGCATCACTGCGTCGATGGCGGCCAGTACCTCGGCCCGTTGCGGCACCACGCCGCCGCCGCCCAGCGACACCGCACGGCCCCGCGCATCGACGCCGTACAGGTGGCGCGAGGTGGTGGTGAACAGGATCACCGTGGGCCGGCGCAGCGCGTCTGCAATATGCACGAAGCCGGTGTCCATGCCGACCACCAGCGACGCCTTGCCCACCATCTGTGCCACGCCGGTGATGCTCAGGCGCGGCATCACCTCGGCGCCGGGCACGCTGGCGGCGATGGTCTCGGCTTCCAGCCGCTCGGCGTCATTGCCCCACGGCACCAGCACGCGCAGGCCGCGCGCCGCGATGGCGCTGCCGACGCTGATCCAGTCGGCCACCGGCCACTTCTTTTCCTCGCTGGAAGTGGCGTGGAACAGCATCGCATAGGAACCCTTGGCAGCGGCAGCGGGCGTGTCGGCCGGCATTTTCAGGCCGTAGTCCATCTCGCGGGTCATTTCGTAGCCGAGCGCGCGGCTGACGGCGCGGCGCATGCGGTTGCGCGCGCAGTCCTCTTCCACGAACGGCTGGAACACATGGTTGTAGGCGAAGCGCGCGCCGCTCTCGCCCAGTTCCTGCACCGGCAGGCCGTAACGATGGCGCGTGCGGGCAAGGAAGGTGACGATGGCGCTCTTGTAGACGCCGTGGACGTCCAGCACCGCATCGTATTTTTCGCGGCGCAAGGCGCGCAGGGCAGCGAAGATCTCGCGCAGGCCGGCCCAGCTGCGCGCCTTCTTGAAGCCGCGCAGCGGCGCGGCGATCACGCGATCGATATTCGGGGTCCAGCGCGGCACGTCGGCGCAGTAGGAGTCGGCGATCCAGTCGATCTTGACGCCGGGAAAGGCGCGCTGCAGGTCAGCCACCAGCGGCTGGGTGAACACCATGTCGCCGAGCGAGGTCAGCTTGACGATGAGAATGCGTTTCATCGGGAACGGTAGCGCGGTCAGCGGCCCGCCTGGTTCGGAAGGTGCGTAGTATGCCTGATCCAGCGGACATCTGTCCGTGCGATGGATGGGCGACATGGAGCCGCCGGCTTGCGCACGATCCGTTAGTATTGGTGGCAGAAGCCTCGCGACGATGACGCCAATCCCAACCGGAGACCACCATGTCAGACTCGGCATTCCCGATCAGCCGCTACCCCGTTCCGCCGCTGGCCGACCTCCCCGACGATATCCGCGCGCGCATCCTGGAAGTCCAGGAAAAAGCCGGCTTCGTCCCCAACGTGTTCCTGGCGCTGGCGCACCGCCCCGACGAGTGCCGCGCCTTCTTTGCCTATCACGATGCGCTGATGCTGAAGGACGGCGGCCTGACCAAGGGCGAGCGCGAAATGATCGTGGTGGCCACGTCCGCCGCCAACCAGTGCCTGTACTGCGTGGTCGCGCATGGCGCGATCCTGCGCATCTACGAGAAGAAGCCGCTGGTCGCGGACCAGGTCGCGGTGAATTACCTGAAGGCGGACATCCCGCCGCGCCAGCGCGCCATGCTCGACTTCGCCATGAAGGTCTGTACGGCCTCGCATGAAATCGAGGAGGCCGATTTCGACGCGCTGCGCGCACACGGTTTTTCCGACGAGGACGCCTGGGATATTGCCGCGATCACGGCGTTCTTCGGCCTGTCCAACCGCATGGCCAATACCATCGGCATGCGCCCGAACGACGAGTTCTACCTGATGGGCCGGGTGCCCAAGGCGAAGTAGCGGCGCGGTGGTGCCGCGGCGGCCGGGCTCAGCGCACTTCGGCGCAGGCACCGCTCTTGGGATCGAACAGCACCGGCCACGCCTGCTCGTAGATGCCGGGCGTGCAGTACTTCTCGCAGCGGTTATGCGCCAGCGTGACGCGGCGCGGATCTTGCCAGACCAGCAGCTTGCACTGGCTGCCGTCGATCGCCTGCAGCTCGATGTGCGGGGTCGTGCGGACCTGGCGGAACTGCACCAGGTTGAATTCGCAACTGCCGCGCCGCGATACCCACAGCTTCCATTTGAGCGCGCGCACCTCGTTGGCCTGGACGTCCATCAGCGCGTCTTCGCGGAAGCCGTCTTCCTCGGTGCGCTTGCATGCCGCGGCAAGGTTGATGACCTTGGGCGCGATCGGCGTGGCGCGCTCCTTGGGCGCCTCGGGGACTTCGACCCTGGCCGCGGGTGGCGGCGGCGCGCGCCTGGCGATCGGCAATGGCGCGCACGCCACCGATAACAGGACGGCCAGCACACAGGCCCCATGGTTCGTGGCGTTCATGCCGGACTCCTTGCTTGCCGAACGGCCATGCGCGCCCGAACGGCTCGCGCGGACAGCCGGGAGCGGCCTCCGTAGAAAGGCCGCTGACTACCTTCGTTTAGTTATAGCGGATGGCAAACGGAAATGGGCTAGGGCCATTACCGAGTCCGGAATCCCGCGTGCGCGAGCCACCGGACAAGCGCCGTCGATGCATCGCGCCGACGTTCGTGCTTGCGTTCGCGGTTACGTAATTAAACAGCTTGAAACACTGCAGTGCGCGCGCGCGTGCTAGCCTCGCCCCAACCTGTTCTTGCCCGTTCCGACATGAAGCCCCGTCTCCTGGTATCCCTCGTGGTCCTGCCCGTGCTCCTCGGCACCTTGTGTGCCACCGCCCATGCCGATGACGACGGGGACGACGACGACCGCTACCATGGGCGGCACCATGGCCGCTATCACAAAGGCGACGACTACAAGGAAGAGTTCTGGGTCGGCAACTGCAAGATCAAGCGCAAGTGGAAGGACAACGGCGAATACAAGGAAGAACGAAAGTGCAAGGACC
The DNA here is from genome assembly GCA_013362725.1 of Cupriavidus sp. Lineage (GTDB taxonomy): Bacteria > Pseudomonadota > Gammaproteobacteria > Burkholderiales > Burkholderiaceae > Cupriavidus. Next base: position 3,552 of record JABFVP010000440.1, on the reverse strand, counting down.
GTCCGGTGGTGTACCAGCCGCCGCCACCGCCGCCGGTGTATTACCAGCCCGACCCGGCGCTGGTGATCAGCCCGCACGTCGTGATCCGGCCGTAAAGCAAGACAGCCCGCCAGTTGGCGGGCTGTTTCGCTACGGCGGCGGAGGAGAAGCGCGCCGGCCGCTTCACATCAGGATGATGTCGTACTGCTCCTGGTGGAAGGTCGATTCCACCTGCAGCGAAATCGGCTTGCCGATGAAATCGCCCAGCATCGCCAGGTGCTGGCTTTCCTCTTCCAGGAACAGGTCGATCACTTCCTGCGAGGCCAGGATGCGGAACTCGCGCGGGTTGAACTGGCGCGATTCGCGCATGATCTCGCGCAGGATGTCGTAGCAGACCGTACGCGGGGTCTTGACCTGGCCCTTGCCCTGGCACACCGGGCATTGTTCGCACAGCACATGCGCCAGCGACTCGCGCGTGCGCTTGCGCGTCATCTCGACCAGGCCCAGCTGCGAGAAGCTGTTGACGGTGATGCGGGTGCGGTCGCGCGACAGCGCGCGCTTCAGTTCCGACAGCACCGCGTCGCGGTGCTCGGCGTTCTCCATGTCGATGAAGTCGATGATGATGATGCCGCCGAGGTTGCGCAGCCGCAGCTGGCGCGCGATGGTGTGGGCCGCCTCGAGGTTGGTCTTGAAGATGGTGTCGTCGAAGTTGCGCGCGCCCACGTAGCCGCCGGTGTTGACGTCGATGGTCGTCATCGCCTCGGTCTGGTCGATCATCAGGTAGCCGCCCGACTTCAGGTCGACCCGCCGCGACAGCGCCTTCTCGATCTCGGCGTCGATATTGAACAGGTCGAAGATCGGCCGCTCGCCGGTGTAGTGCGACAGCCGCGGCAGCACCGCCGGCGTGTATTCCTTGGCGAACTCCAGCAGCATCTGGTAGTTCTCGCGCGAATCGATCTGGATCACGCCGGTGGCGTCGTTGATGAAGTCGCGCAGCACGCGCTGGGCCAGGTTCAGGTCCTGGTAGAGCAGGCTGGGCGCGGGCAGGGTGGTGGCGTTCTGGCGGATCGCGCCCCAGATCTTGCGCAGGTAGGCGATATCGTTGCCGAGTTCCTCGTCGGTCGCTTCCTCGGCGATGGTGCGCACGATAAAGCCGCCGCGCTCGTCGGCGGGCACCAGGCCCTGCACGCGGCTGCGCAGCGCCTCGCGGTCGACCTCGCCCTCGATGCGCTGCGAGATGCCGATATGCGGGTCCTGCGGCAGATACACCAGCGTGCGCCCGGCGATGCTGACCTGCGTCGACAGCCGCGCCCCCTTGGTGCCGATCGGGTCCTTGATCACCTGCACCATCAGCGCCTGGCCCTCGAACAAGGTCTTTTCGATGGCGAGCTGCGGGGTGGTGTTGTTGCGGTCCGGGTCGCGCGGATGCCAGATGTCGGCCACATGCAGGAAGGCGGCGCGCTCCAGGCCGATGTCGATAAAGGCCGACTGCATGCCGGGCAGCACGCGCACCACCTTGCCCAGGTAGATGTTGCCGACCAGCCCGCGCGTGAGCGTGCGTTCGACATGCAGTTCCTGGACGGCGGCCTGCTGCACGATGGCGACGCGGGTCTCTTGGGGCGTGATGTTGACGAGTATGTCTTCAGTCATAGCGGGTGAAACGCGTCGCCGGCGGGCCCGGCGGTAGAGGGTGGCCCGGCGCTGGGGTCGGGTCTTGTCTGGGCACGGCACCGCCGCTCAGAAGCGCAGCCGGGCCTCGCGAAGTAACGCCGCCGTCTCAAACAAGGGCAAGCCCATGATACCTGAATAGCTGCCTGCAATCCGCGCCACGAACTCGGCCGCACGGCCCTGGATGCCGTAGGCGCCGGCCTTGCCGAGCGGCTCGCCGCTGGCGACGTAGCGCTCGATCTCGGCCGGCTGCAGCGGGCGGAAGGTAACTTCGGAAACCGACAGCGCATGGCGCATGCCGGTGGTCGACACCACCGTCACCGCGGTCAGCACGCGATGGGTGGTGCCCGCCAGCGCGCCCAGCATGGCCGCGGCGTCGGCGCCGTCGGCGGGTTTGCCGAGGATGCGGCCGCCGAGGCAGACCGTGGTGTCCGAGGTCAGCACCGGCGCGTCCGGCAGCGCGCGGCGTTCGCGGCGGCGCAGCGCGGCTTCGGCCTTGAGCGCGCACACGCGCTGGACATAGTCGTCGGGAGTCTCGCCGGGCAGCACGGCTTCGAGCGCTTCGGCGTCTTCGTCGTCGTTGGCCAGCAGAAGTTCGTAGCGCACGCCGAGCTGGGTCAGCAGCTCGCGCCGGCGCGGGCTTTGCGAGGCGAGGTAGAGGTAGTCGTGCAAGGTGTCGGGCATCGCGGCGGGGGCCTTCCGGCGACGGCCGGAAATCAGTGGAGTCAGGCCCGATGGTAAGGGTGGTTCTGCGTGACGGACCACGCGCGGTACAGCTGCTCGGCCAGCAGCACACGCACCATGCCGTGGGGCAGGGTCAGGCTGGAGAGCCGGATCAGCGTGCTGGCGCGCGCCTTGAGCGCCGGATCGAGCCCGTCGGCGCCGCCGATCAGGAAGGCCACGTCGCCGCCCTCGCGCTGCCAGTCGGTCAGCTGCGCGGCGAGCTGCACCGTGGTGAAGTCGCGGCCGCGCTCGTCCAGCGCGACGATGCGGCACTGCTTCGACAGGCTGGCCAGCACCGCCTCGATGCGCGCGGCTTCGCGCTGCATCACGGTGACGGCGTTATTGCTGGACGAGCGGGTCTCGGGCTTGACCTCGCGCAGCTCGATGCGCAGCTCGGGCGGCATGCGCTTGGCGTACTCGCTGAAGCCGGTTTCGATCCAGCCGGGCATCTTGTGGCCGACGGCCACGATCACCAGTTGCATGGGTCAGGCGATGGGGTGGGGCAGTGGGGCAGGGGGCCGCCGGACTGACGCCCAACGGCCGCGCACCGGGCTCAGGCCGAACGGGTGGCGCGCTTGCGCGCGGCCGGCTTCGCTGCGGCGGTCTTGGCGGGTGCCTTCTTTGCCGCGGTCTTGGTAGCGGTCTTGGTAGCGGTCTTGGTAGCGGTCTTGCGTGCGGCGGTGCCGGCGGCGGTCTTGCGCGGCGCGGCGGCGCGGGTGCCGGTGGTCTTGCTGGCCGCGGTCTTGGTGGCGATCTTGCGGGCCGGCTTGCGGATGGTGGCGATGGCGTCCGCGTCGGTGTCCTCGTGGCCCATCGGCGGCGACGGCTCCTTCATGCCTTCGGGCAGGCGCGCCAGCGCCGGGCGCAGGTTGCTGGCGCGGCGCACGGTGCGCACCGGGGCCTCGTCCTCGTCTTCGTCCATGGGGTCGCTGGCCTTGGCCAGGCCGCGGCCCCCGGCGGCCAGCTTCATGCGTACCGGCTTGTCGCCCCAGATCTCTTCCTGGTTGTAGTACAGGCGCAACTGCGGCTGCAGGATGTGGACCACGGCATCGCCGCAGTCGACCAGCACCCATTCGCCGGTTTCCAGGCCCTCGACCGCAACGATATGGCCGCCCGCTTCCTTCACCGTATCCCGCACCGACGCTGCCAGCGCCTTGGTCTGCCGGGTGGAGGTCCCGCTGG
>JABFVP010000229.1 GCA_013362725.1 Cupriavidus sp. | reverse complement strand
GGGGCTGCGGACCTTGCCCGCGTGCCCCAGCGCGCGCAGCACGGCACGCGACAGCGTGGTCTTGCCGGCGCCCAGGTCGCCGGACAGCTGCACGTGCACCGTGCGCGGCGGCATCGCCTGCACGGCGGCGGCCAGCGCTGCGCCCAGGCGCGCGGTGGCGGCTTCGTCGGGCAGCGTCAGGGTGCGTTGTTCGAGCAAGGGCATTGCGTACAATTCAGAAATGATCGACCGAGTCGCCCCCGGGCAGGCGGATGCGCCGCCCACACCAGTACCAGACACCAGCGGCCCTGCGGCCGCGGGCCCGGGGGAGCTTGCGGCGCTGGCCGCGTCGATCCGCGCATGGGGCGCGGCGCTGGGCTTTGCCTCGGTGCGCATCGCCGATGTCGACCTCGCGCACGCCGAGCCCGGGCTGCTGGCCTGGCTCGCGCAGGGCTACCACGGCGACATGGATTATATGGCCAACCACGGCCTGCGGCGCGCCCGTCCGGCCGAACTGGTGCCGGGCACGGTACGCGCGATCGTGGCGCGCATGCCCTATGTCCCGGTCGCCGGCGCCCACGCGCAGGCCGCCGACTGGCGCCGCCACGAGCTGGCGCGGCTGGACGACCCGGCCACCGCGGTGGTGTCGCTGTACGCACGCGGACGCGACTACCACAAGGTGCTGCGCAGCCGCCTGCAGCAGCTGGCCAGCCGCATCGAGGCCGAGATCGGCAAGTTCGGCTACCGCGTCTTTACCGATTCGGCCCCGGTGATGGAAGTGGCGCTGGCGAGCCAGGGCGGACTGGGCTGGCGCGGCAAGCATACGCTGCTGCTGGACCGCGACGGCGGCTCGATGTTCTTCCTCGGCGAGATCCTGGTCGACATCCCGCTGCCGGCAGATCCGCCCGAGTCCGGTCATTGCGGCAGCTGCCACCGCTGCCTGGACATCTGCCCCACGCGCGCGATCGTCGCGCCCTACCGGCTCGACGCGCGCCGCTGCATTTCCTATCTCACCATCGAGCACAAGGGCGCGATCCCGGTGGAATTCCGCGCGCCGATGGGCAACCGCGTCTACGGCTGCGACGACTGCCAGCTGGCGTGCCCGTGGAACAAGTTCGCGCACGTGGCCACGGTGCCGGACTTCGACGTGCGCAATGGCCTCGATGCGCCCGACATGGTCGAGCTGTTCGCATGGACCGAAGCGGAATTCAACCAGCGTCTCGAAGGTAGCCCGATCCGCCGCATCGGCCATGAGCGCTGGCTGCGCAACCTCGCGGTGGGGCTGGGAAACAGCCTGCGCACGGCAGTGTCGGGCACGCGCGCCGAAGATTCGGCACTGGCCACGCGCATTCGCGCGGCATTGCTGGCGCGGCGCGAAACCACCACCCCTATGGTTCAGGAACATATCGACTGGGCCCTGGCGCAGGGCGATCCGCCGGTGCAACGGACCGGCTGACCACCAGCCTCCCCGCTCAGGTCAGCTCACCAGCGCCAGCCACAGCGGCGTGGTGACGATCGCCGCCACCGTCATCAGCGAGATCGTCGCGGCCACCATCGGCCCGTTGCCGCCCATGCGCACGGCCAGGATGTAGGCGCTGGAGGCGGTCGGCAGCGAGGCGTACAGCACCACGATCTGGTACTGCAGCGCGGTCAGCGGCAGGTGCCGCCCCACCAGCCAGGCCACGCACGGCATCGCCACCAGCTTGACCCCGGTCCACCACGCCACCGGCCCGGCGGTGCCGGTGGCGCCGCTCACCTGCAGCCCGGCGCCCACCGTCATCAGGCCCAGCGCGGTCGATGCCGAGCCCAGCCGGTTCAGCGTCATGCCCAGCACCTCGGGCGCGTGCAGCCCCATCAGGTTGGTCGCCAGCCCGCCCGCGGTGGCCAGGATCAGCGGGTTGCGCGCCAGTTCCTTCCACAGCGCGGCCTGGCCATGCCGGGCCAGCGCCCACACCGCGGCCACGTTGCACAGCGGCACGGTGCAGCCGACGATCACCGCCATCAGCGCCAGCCCTTCGGAGCCGCCCAGCCGCGCGGCCAGCGCCAGCCCGATATAGGAATTGAAGCGGAACGCGGTCTGCAGCCCCGAGGCAAAGCTGACCGGGTCGGGGCGCAGCACCCATTTGACGGCATAGCCGCCGCCCAGGCCGGTGGCCAGCACCAGCAGCGCCAGCCCCAGCATGGCCGAGGTCGAGGAGAAATCGAGCGCCGCGGTATTGGTCGACTGCAGCAGCAGCGCCGGGAACAGCACGAAGTAGACCAGCCGCTCCACCCCGCTCCAGAAGGCGCGGTCGAAGGGGGAATAGCGCACCAGCAGCCAGCCGATCAGGATCAGGCTGAAGTCCGGGACCAGCAGGAGGGCGGAAGACATCCAGGGTTGTTGTTGTGGTGGTGGTGGCAGTGGCATGGCACTGCCCGGGCAGCCGTCGCACAGAAACCGCAGCGGGAAGAGATAACGGCAAAAACGACGGAATGTGCAGACTAGGGCAGATACGGATAGGTATTCTTCCAGATTTCGGGCAGCATGGCATGCCAAGTTGTACGCCTGCCGCCATGTTGTCCCGCATCCGTTCCGCGCGCCTGCGCGTGGACACCCTCCTCAGCTCCCGCTTCTGCCCTGGCTTCCGGCCGGGCCGCCGACTGCGCCTGGCCGTCGTGCTGGCAGCGCTCGGCGCCGCGGCCGTCGTGCATGCCGTGCCGGGGCCGGCGCGCGCGGTCGAGATCGCCGGCGTGCGCTTCGACGATGCGGCGCGCGTGGGCGGCAAGGAACTGCAGCTCAATGGCGCGGCGTTGCGCACCGGCTTCCTGACCAAGGGCTACGTGGCCGCGCTGTACCTGGAGGAAAAGGCCCGCAACGCGGCCGTGGTGCTGGGCACGCCGGGCGCCAAGCGGCTACAGTTACGCATCCTGCGCGAGACCGAGCCGCCGGCGGTGGTACGCGCGATCCGCCAGGGCATGCGCGACAACCACAGCGAGGCGCAGATGCAGGCGCTGGCGGCGCGGCTGGTACAGTTCGAGCGCACCCTGGGCGAGATCGGCACCGCGCACAAGGGCGATGTCATCAACCTGGATTTTTCCCCGCAAACGGGGATGGTGGTGGCCATCAACGGCACGCCGCGCGGCCGGCCGATTCCCGGCGAAGATTTTTACCAGGCCCTGCTGCGGGTGTTCCTGGGTGAACGCCCGGTCGACGCCGGCGTCAAGCGCGGCCTGCTGGGCGGCTGACCCAGATTACGCTGCCGGCGCACCGCCCGACCTGTGGCACTGCGACGGTTTTTTTGCTTCCGGGCGGCACCCTGCCCGGATTTCTGACGGGAGACATGATCTCATGCAAGCTGGCAAACTCGCACTGACCCTGACCCTGGCGGCCGCCGCCACCGCGGCGCAAGCCCAGAGCTACCCCACCAAGCCGATCCGCCTGATCATTCCGTTCGCACCCGGCGGCACCACCGACATCGTCGGCCGCGGCGCAGCGGACCAGATGAGCCGCATCCTGGGCCAGCCGGTGGTGGTCGAAAACCGCGCCGGCGGGGGCGGTTCGATCGGCGCCGACGCCATCGCCAAGGCCGCGCCCGACGGCTACACCATCGGCATCTCGACGGTCTCGACCATGGCCGTGAACCCGGCCTGCAATCCCAAGCTGTCGTATGACCCGATCAAGGACTTCAAGCCCATCACCAACCTGGCCAACGTGGCCAACGTGATCGCGGTGAACCCGAACTTCCCGGCCAAGGACTACAAGGAGTTCCTGGCCGTGCTGAAGGCCAACCCGGGCAAGTATTCGTACGCGTCGTCGGGCACCTGCGGCTTCGGCCACATGCTGGGCGAGCAGTTCAAGGTCTCGACCAAGACCTTCATGGTCCATATCCCGTACCGCGGCGCGGGCCCGGCGCTGAACGACGTGCTCGCCGGCCAGGTGCCGATCATGGTCGACAACCTGCCGTCGTCGATGCCCTACATCAAGGCCAACAAGCTGCGCCCGATCGTGGTGGCCTGGAACAAGCGCCTGGAGTCGCTGCCCAACGTGCCGACCTTCGGCGAAATGGGCCTGAAGGAGCCGAACGATCCGGCCTGGTACGGCCTGGTGGCGCCGGCCGGCACGCCTGACGAAGTCATCAAGAAGCTCAACGAGGCCGCGGTCAAGGCCCTGCAGGACAAGGACTTCCAGCAGCGCCTGCGCACCGCCGGCGCCGAGCCGTCGGGCAACACGCCGGCGCAGCACGCGGCCGAGATCAAGAAGGAATTCGACAAGATGAAGAACCTGGTCAAGGTGCAGAACATCAAGCTGGAGCAGTAATCCGGCCGGTGTGATGTCATCCGCCATCAGGCCGCCGCGAGGCGGCCTTTTTTCTGCCCCCGCCAAAAAGCACTAAAATCCAGCATTCGCCCCAGCCTGACCGCCATGCCCGCACCCTACGACGCCATCCTTACCGCCCCGTTCGGCAAGATCGGCGTGCGCACGGACGGCGCGCGCATCCGGGCCATCGTGTACCTTCCCGGGCACGTCGAGGGCCCGGCCCCGGCCGATGCGCTGACGCAGCGGCTCGCGGCGCAGCTGGCGGCCTATTACGACGATCCCGACAGCGCCTTCGACGTGCCGCTGGCTACCGCCGGCAGCGCCTTCCAGCAGCGCGTGTGGCAGGCCATCTGCGCCGTGCCGCGCGGCGCCACCACCACCTACGGCACCATCGCCGAAGGCATCGGCGCGATGCCGCGTGCGGTCGGCCAGGCCTGCGGCCAGAACCCGTTCCCGATATTGGTCCCATGCCATCGCGTGGTCTCGGCGCGCGGCATCGGCGGGTTCTCGCACCATGCCGAGGATGGCTTCTACCTTGACGTCAAACGCTGGCTGCTGCGCCATGAGGGCGCCATGCTGATATGAGCGGCGCCCCGGCGGCAGCCGAGCTCACCGCCGTCGCCAGCGCTGCCGACCTGGCCCTGGTCAGCCGCTTCTGCGACGCGCTGTGGCTGGAAGACGGGCTCTCGCGCAACACCATCGATGCCTACCGGCGCGACCTGACGCTGCTGGCGCGCTGGCTGCAGCAGGAGCAGCGCGGGGAGCTGCTCGGCGCCGACGACGGCGCGCTGTCGGCATACTTCAGCGCGCGCCATCCGCAGACCCGCGCGTCGTCCGCCAACCGGCGCCTGGCGGTGTTCCGCCGCTTTTACCAGTGGGCGCTGCGCGAGCACCTGGTGCAGGCCGATCCCTGCCTGCTGCTGCGCCCCGCCAAGCAGCCGCCGCGCTACCCCAAGACGCTGACCGAGGCCCAGGTCGACGCGCTGCTGGAGGCCCCCGACACCGACACCCCGCTGGGGCTGCGCGACCGCACCATGCTCGAGCTGATGTACGCCAGCGGGCTGCGCGTGTCGGAGCTGACGCAGATGAAGACCGTCGAGATCGGCTTGAACGAAGGCGTGGCGCGCGTGGTCGGCGGCAAGGGCGACAAGGAACGGCTGGTGCCGTTCGGCCAGCAGGCCGGCGACTGGCTGCGGCGCTACCTGGCTGATGCGCGTCCGGTGCTGCTGGCCGGGCGCGCCTGCGACGCGCTGTTCGTCACGCAGCGCGGCGAGGGCATGACCCGGCAGGCGTTCTGGCATCTGATCAAGCGCCATGCGCGCGATGCCGGCGTGCATGCGCCGCTGTCGCCGCACACGCTGCGCCATGCCTTCGCCACGCACCTGCTCAACCACGGCGCCGACCTGCGCGTGGTGCAGCTGCTGCTGGGGCACGCCGACATCTCCACCACCCAGATCTATACCCACGTCGCCCGCGAACGCCTGCGCGAGCTGCACCAGCAGCATCATCCGCGCGGCTGAGCGGCACCCAGCGATCGCCATGAGCAAGAACAAGCACGTCTCCGAAACCCCTGCCACCCAGTTCCTGCGCAAGCAAGGCGTGGCCTTCGGCGAGCACCCTTACGACTATGTCGAGCACGGCGGCACCGGCGAATCGGCGCGCCAGCTGGGCGTGCCCGAGCATGACGTGATCAAGACCCTGGTCATGGAAGACGAGCGCGCGCAGCCGCTGGTGGTGCTGATGCACGGCGACTGCTCGGTCTCGACCAAGAACCTGGCGCGCCAGACCGGGCGCAAGAGCGTGCAGCCGTGCAAGCCCGAGGTGGCGCAGCGGCACAGCGGCTACCTGGTGGGCGGCACCTCGCCGTTCGGCACGAAGAAGCGCATGCCGGTGTACGTGGAAGCGACCGTGCTGGAGCTGGCGCGCATCTACATCAACGGCGGGCGCCGCGGCTACCTGGTCAGCCTGGACCCGAAGCTGCTGCCCGCGCTGCTCGACGCCCGGCCGGTGCAGTGCGCGCTGCCGGACTGAACTTGCCGGCCGCGTGGCGCTGCTTCAGGTCGAAGCAAGCCTCCACGCCAATCCGGGAAGTCACGGTCGTGGCCAGGCCCCTGCCGCGCTACAATCGCGCCAGCCTGAAAACATCCCACTCCACATGGCCAATCTGCTTTTTGCCCTTGCCGCCTACCTGATCGGCTCCGTTTCCTTCGCTGTGGTCGTCAGCAAGCTGATGGGGCTGCCGGACCCGCACTCCTATGGCTCGGGCAACCCCGGCGCCACCAACGTGCTGCGCACCGGCAACAAGAAGGCGGCGATCCTGACGCTGATCGGGGATGCCCTGAAGGGCTGGCTGGCGGTCTGGCTGGCGGCGCGCTTCGGGCCGGCGCACGGCCTCACCGACACCGGCCTGGCCATGGTGGCGCTGGCGGTGTTCCTGGGACACCTGTTCCCCGTGTTCCACCGCTTCGCCGGCGGCAAGGGCGTGGCCACCGCGGCCGGCATCCTGCTGGCGATCAACCCCATCCTGGGCCTGGGCACGCTGGCCACCTGGCTGATCATCGCCTTCTTCTTCCGCTATTCGTCGCTGGCAGCGCTGGTGGCGGCGATCTTCGCGCCGTTCTTCCATGTGCTGATGAACGGCGTCGACGTGATGGCCGGCGCGATCTTCGTCATCAGCGTGCTGCTGATCGCGCGGCACCGGCAGAACATCGCCAAGCTGCTGGCGGGGAAGGAAAGCCGGATCGGGGAGAAGAAGAAGGTTTGAAGGCGTGAACGCAAACTGCTGAGCGTTCCGACCGCTGCAGGTTTGCTCCCCTCGCCCGCTTGCGGGAGAGGGGCCGGGGGAGAGGGCAGGCGGTGGCATACCGACCCGCTTCACTTCGTTGACGCTCCTGCCCTCTCCCCCACCCCTCTCCCGCGCGCGGGAGAGGGGAGCC
>JABFVP010000267.1 GCA_013362725.1 Cupriavidus sp. | reverse complement strand
GGGCGGCGCGCTAGCACAGTGTCTCCTGGCAGCGGGACGCATTGCGCAGCCGTACCGTGGCGGCGAACACGCGGCGTGCGGTGCCAACCTGCGCCGGCGCAGCGGGCGGCAGGTCTGCCGCCGCGGTGCCGGGCAGCGACAGCGCGTCCGTAGCGCTTCCCCGGACTGGCGTGGCCGAGCCCGGCCGGTCGCCGCGCACGGCGATGGCGATCTGCACCGCCACCACGCGCTGCCAGGCGGCATCGCCCGGCGCGGGGAGCGCCGATGCCGTTTCGAAGCGCTCGGGGCGGCCGTCCTGATCCAGGTCCAGCCCATAGCGCAATTGCAGCGATTCCACGCCGCGCACCAGCGCGCCCGAGGTCCAGCCGCTGCCGTCGATCAGGCCATTGCGGCGGGCCGGGTAACGGCACAGCAGTTGCGGCGCGCCATCGGCGCCAGCGGCCACATAGAGCAGGTTCTCCGCGACGTAGCCGGCGGTTGTTCCGGTGCCCGCTGCACTTGCCGCGACCGCATAGCCGCTGCAATCGGTCATGGTGTCGTCCGGCTGCGCCGGCGCGGCGGGCAGGCCGCTGCCGCTGAAGCGGACCAGCAGCGCGTCGCTTTGGCCGACCGCGGCCCTGGCGCAGGCAGGCACGGCGGCCACGGCGGGTTGGCCGCAATTGTCGGCACCGCTGACCGCGGGCAGGGCGGTGCCCGCCATGCCGGACGCGGGTTCGCCCGGCCAGCCGGACTGGCGCAGCAGCGTGGACAGGATGGCCAGCGCGCGCTGGCCGCGTTCCTCGATCAGCACGCGGTCGGTGGCGGCAAGGTAGGCCGCGTGCACGTTCAGGAAGGCGGCCCCGGCCGCGGCAGAGGCGATCAGGCCCAGCGTCATGCCGACCATCAATTCGACCAGCGAGAAGCCGCGCGGGCGGGTCCGCAAGAGCCGGGCGTCAATGAGACCGCTCATGGGCGCCCCCATGTTGATCCGGCCGGCAGGCAGCCGCCGGCATCCGACATCGGCATGATGGCCGCGACCGCAGTCAGTGGCGTCGCGCAGCGGCCCAGCTCGGCCTCGTCGGCCGCGCTGCGCGTGGCCTGTGCCAGGCGCTCGAGCTGGCGCAACCAGCCCAGCCCGGTGGTGCCGACTACCGTCATCGGCAGCAGTCCGGCAACGACTATCGCCAGGGCGCCAAGCGCCTCGATCAGCGCGTAGGCGCGCTGGAGTCTGGGTTGCGGGGTAGTTGGCGGCGGCGCTCGACGCCGGTATGCGGGTGAGGACATGGCATGGGTTGTGAAGGCGATGGGCCCAGATTAGCCAGCCCTCCCGACCGCGAACGTGCCGAAACGTAAAGCAGGGAGATCCGCACCATTGTGTTAAGCGCGGGCCTGCCGCGTCCGATCGTCACGCCTGCCCGCGGTCAGTTGCGGCGGCCCAACGCCTTGCCGACTGGCCGCCAAACGCTGCGCGATGCAATTGACAGGAATTATCAAATTCCCCACTATCGCGGGTGTTGCAAAGTCGTAACGATTACGCTATTCGTTCGCGATTTCGCGGTATCCCGTTGCCAGCCGCTCAGGCGGCAGCGAGGCACAGAACAAGAAATTTCGGGTGCGGGCAGGCCTTTCCGCCGTCAGAGCGGATCGCCTTGCCCAGATAACAAAGCCATTTATCGGGGGTCAACATGCATCGGGTCATCCTGGCAGTTCCTTGTCCATCGGCGGCGGCACTCCTGCCCGCGCGCTGACATGCCGGCGACGGTTCGCCTTCGCGATACCGCGCCTCCCCGCCTTCACCACGATGTGGCCATGCCTGGCCCGGGCGTGCCTGTGCGCGTGGCTCGCAGCGGCAGCGGCGCTGGCCTGGGGCCGCGCGCGTTGCGCCGGCGCTGCCGCGGGCTGACGCTGGTCGAACTGATGGCGGTGGTAGTGATGGTGGCGATCCTGGCCGCGATCGGCACGCCTTCGTTCGTCTCGCTGCTGCGCTCCAGCCGCGTCGACAGCGAGATCCAGTCGATGGTCGGCACCCTGCAGCTCGCGCGCAGCGAGGCCGTCAAGCGCGGCCTGCCGGTCAGCGTGTGCCCGTCCGGCAATGGCACCGCGTGCCTGGGCACCGGCAACTGGGCGCGCGGCTGGATCGCGTTCGTCGACCGCAATGGCTCGGGCACGGTGGACGCGGCGGCGCCGGCCGACGAGGTGCTGCACTACCGCGCCGGCTGGTCCGCCCCCGACACTTTCACCACGCCCGCCGGCGCGGCCTTTCTTACGTACAACCGCGATGGCTTTGCCGTGCTGCCCGGCGGCGCGCTGACGATGACGTTGCGCACCACCCCGGTGGCCGACGACGCCACCCGCTGCATCGCCATCAATATTGCCGGCCGGCAGACCATCCAGCGCGCCGGGGAGGGCGCATGCCAGTGACCGGACGGAACGGCAGACTGCGCCGGCGCCGCATGGCGCGCGGATTCTCGCTGATCGAGGTGCTGATCACGCTGGTAATCACTTCGGTGGGGCTGCTCGGCCTGGCCAAGATGCAGGCGGCGGCGCTGGCCAATACGCAGATCGCGCGCGGGCGTTCGCTGGTGGCGCTGCAACTGGAAAGCCTGGCCGCGGCGATGCACGGCAACCGCGGCTTCTGGGCAGCCGGCACGGCGCCGCAGACGTTCACGCTGTCCGGCACGACGGTGACCGACAGCACCGGCGCGCTCAGCGCCGCCGCCCCGGACTGCGCCAGCGTGGCGTGCACGCCGATCCAGATGGCCGCCTACGACGTGCAGCACTGGGCCGCGGACATGGCTGCGCACTTTCCCACTTACGCGGCCACGGTCAACTGCAGCAACGACATCAGCCGCCCGATCCGCTGCAGCCTGACCGCCACCTGGAGCGAGCACTACCTGGCCTACAACCAGACCACCGCGGCGCAGACCTCGGCCATGGCCGCCACGCAAAGCCTGACGCTGCACGTCCAGCCATGAGAGCGATCCTTCGAATCCCGCTCTGCGCATCTCGTCGCCGGTATCGATGGGCGCAGGCCGGTGTCTCGCTGGTCGAGGTGCTGGTGGCCATGGTGATCGCGCTGTTCATGCTGGCGGCGCTGATGACGGTATTCCTCAACCTGCGCGGCACCGTGCGCGACCAGGAGCGGCTGGCGGCGCTGCAGGACAGCGAGCGCCTGGTGATGACGATGCTGGCCAACACGGTGCAGTCGGCCGGGTACTTCCCCGATCCGCTGAACCAGGTCGCGGCGGACGCGTTGCCGGCGCTGGCCGGCAATGTCTTTGGCGATTTCGCCTCGGGGCAGGCCATCGTCGGCCAGTCCGGCGCCGACGGTGCCAGCGATACGCTGACGGCGCGCTTTGTTACCGCCAGCGGCGACGGCATCATGAACTGCCAGGGCGCTGCCAATACCTCGGGCGCCAGTGTCGCCTACCTCAACACCTTTGCGGTCAATGCCGGCAACGAGCTGACCTGCGCGGTCAACGGCGGCGCGCCGGTGCCGCTGGCCGGCGGCATCACCGCGCTGCGGGTGCGCTACGGCACCGACACCGGCAACGGCGGCAACGTCGACACCTACCTGAGCGCCAGCGCGGTCAGCGCCGGTGCACTGTGGGGCCAGGTGCGCAGCGCGCGCGTGACGCTGACCTTTGCCAATCCCTTTGCCGGTCAGCCCGGCCAGCCGGCCACGCTCGGCTGGAGCCAGACCATCAGCCTGATGAACCGCCCATGACACGCGCCCAGCCAGACCGCTTCCGCGTCGGTGCCGGCGCCGCGCCGCGCGGCTATGTCCTGATCATCGGCCTGCTGTTCCTGCTGATCCTGTCGCTGCTGTCGGTGACGATGTTCCGGGGCTTCGGCCTGCAGGAGAAGATCGCCGGCAACACCCGCGAGAAGCAGCGCGCGTTCGAGGCCGCGCAGGGTGCGCTGCAGTACGGGGAGTGGTGGCTGGGGCAGGGCAACGGCTCCGCCGGCGCCGCCTGCAACAGCGTGATCGACGCCAACGATCCGGCCAACCTGCAGGTCTGCGCCAACGCGCTGGCAGACCCGGCCAGCCTGCCGTGGATGCCGGCACGGGCGGATTACCTGCCGCCTTCGATGCGCCTTGCGACGGCCGGCAGCCCCGGCGGCCTGAACGGCACCGACATCAACTATGCGCGCGCGCCCAGCCTCTACATCCATTATCTGGGCCTGTCGCCGGATGGCCTGTCGATGCTGTTCCGCGTGACCGGCGCCGGCTATGGCGGCAGCGACGGCACCGCCGCGGTGGTGCAGAGCACCTACCAGCTTGGCGCCGGCACCAGGGATCTCGGGAAAGAGTGATGAGCCAACCTCCACGTCTCGCTGGCATTGCCGCCGCCGTTAGTGCCACCGTCAGCGCCGTCGTCAACGCGCTGCTGGCGGGCCAGGCGCATGCGCTGGTGATCCAGGACAACCTGAACGGGGCTGCGTCCTCTTACGACTGGGTGGCGCTGAACGGCGCGTGCCTGACCGCTGGCAACGGCACCGGCTCGATTCCGGGCTGCGCCACGTCGAGCTTCACCTACTACCGGGACCGCAGCTCGAAGCTGGTCGGCGGCGCCAGCGGCAGCGTGCCGGACACACCGGGCTACGGCGCGCTGCGGCTGACCAACGGCGACACGGCCGAGGGCGCCAACGGCGACAACCAGACCGGCGCGGTGGTGTCCCGCTTCACCTTCGGCATGCAGGAAGGGCTGCAGGTCACGTTCTCCACCGTCACCTACGGCGGCGACAACCTGCGCGGCACCGGCGCCGACGGCATCAGCTTCTACCTGGCCGACGGCAGCAAGAGCCCGACCGTGGGCGGGCTGGGCGGCAGCCTCGGCTACAGCTGCTCCAACGTCAATGCCGCGTACGACGGCGTGGCCGGGGGCTATATCGGCATCGGCATCGACGAGTTCGGCAACTTCTCGAACAAGGCCGACAACACCGACTCGGGCCCGGCGTTCCAGGCCAACCGCATCAGCGTGCGCGGCTCGGGCGACACCAACTGGGCTGGGCTGCGCGCCGCCTATCCGGGCTATTACCCCGACAGCCTCAGTGCAAGCAAGCGCGCGCAGGCGGTGCAGAACACCTGTGCGCGCGGCTATGTGCAGGACTGGAGCAGCGGCAAGGACGGCGGCGACGTCAGGGGGCGGCGGCTGGCCTACAACTACCGCATGCTCGGCATCAGCGACCTGCCTGACAAGATCGCCAACCAGCAGGCGGTGTCCAGGCCGACGCGCGCCAAGGGCATCCCCATCGTCTATTCGCTCAAGCTCACCCAGAACGGGCTGCTGAGCATGTCCTACAGCTACAACGGCGGCGCGGCCACGCCGGTGATCACCGACCAGGACATCACCCAGGCCAACGGGCCGGTGCCGGCGTCGCTGCGCTTCGGCTTCGCCGCCGGCACCGGCAGCGGCAGCAACGTGCACGAGATCACCTGCTTCAAGGCCGAGCCGGTGGGCCAGTCGAGCAGCTCGGCCGGCACCAACGTGCAGCAGTCGGCGCGGGTCGAGGCGGGCTCGCAGGTGTACTTGGCCTATTACCATCCGACCAACTGGTGGGGCGAGCTGAGCGCGCAGAATCTGCTCTACGACCCCGTCACCGATTCGGTGTCGATCGCCACCGTGGCCAACTGGAACGCGCATTGCACGCTGACCGGCGGCCACTGCGCGGCGACCGGCACTTCGGTGGCGGCACAGGCGCCGGACAGCCGCAGGATCCTGACCTGGAGCGGCAGCACCGGCATCCCGCTGCGCTGGGACACCAACCTGCCCGCCGCGCACAAGGCCAGGCTCACGGCGGGCGATGCCACGCCGAACGGCGACCGCCTCGACTACCTGCGCGGCGACCGCAGCAAGGAACTGACAGCGGCCGGCGCCGGGCTGTTCCGCAAGCGCACCGGCGTGCTGGGCGACATCATCGATGCCAGCCCGGCCTGGGTCGGCGCGCCGTCATCGCCGTACAGCGGGCCCTGGACCGATGCCCTGTACAAGCGCGCCAGTGCCCCCGAGGCTGACGGCAGCTACGACGCCTTCCGGCAAGCCAAGGCTCAGCGACTGAACGTGGTCTATGTCGGCGCCAACGACGGGCTGCTGCACGGCTTCCGTTCCGGCTACTACAACGCGGCGGGCGCCTTCGTCGGCAACGATGCCAACAAGCCCAACGACGGCCGCGAGGTGCTGGCCTACATGCCCGGCGCGGTGCTCGACACCATCCAGTCGCCGAATGCGGCGCTCGCCTACAGTTCGCCGCAATACGTGCACAACCTGTTTGTCGATGCCACGCCCGGCACCGGCGACCTCTACTACGCCGGTGCCTGGCATACCTGGCTGGTCGGCGGGCTTGGGCCGGGCGCGAACCGCGGCGGCCCGCTCGCCAGCAAGACCGCGGCCGCGACCGGCGGCGCGCTGTACGCGCTCGACGTGACCGATCCGGAGCGCTTCGGCGACTCCCCGGCGGCGGCCAGCGCCACGGTAATCGGCGAGTGGAACAACACGCTGCAGTGCACTGGCGATAGCGCGTGCGGCGACAACCTCGGCAACACCTATGGCACGCCGGTGATCCGCCGCCTGCACAACGGCCAGTGGGCGGTGCTGTTCGGCAACGGCCTGGGCAGCAAGAGCGGCTCGGCCGGCCTGTTCATCATGCTGGTCGACCCGGCCGACGGTTCGCGCAGCTTCCGCTACCTCGGCACCGGCTACGGGCCGCAGCAGGATCCGGCCGGCGCAAATAGCCGCAACGGCATTGCCTATGTCACGCCGGCGGACCTGGACGGCGACCACATCACCGACTACGTCTACGCCGGCGACGTGTTCGGCAACCTGTGGCGCTTCGACCTGACCTCGGACAATCCGGACCATTGGCGCGCCGGCAGCCGCCCGCTGATGCAGACCGGCGGCAAGCCGATCTCCACCAGGGTGGCGGTGGGTTCGGTGCCCGGCACCGGCGCCGGCGCCGCGGCGATGCCGCGCGTGGTGGTGGCGTTTGGCACCGGCCGCCGGCTGGAGCAAACGCAGGGCAGCGAAGCGGTGTTCGAGCCGGGCGGGCAGGCGCTCTATGGCGTGTGGGACTGGGACATGGCGGGGTGGAACGCGGTGGCCGGCGCGCAGGCGCGCTACGCCTCGCTGACAAGCGCCACGCGGCCACTGTCCAGCGCCAACCTGACGCAGCAATCGATAACCGCCGAAGGGCGCGCGGCCGGCAGCACGGTGACGGTGCAGATCGGAAGAGCGT
>JABFVP010000521.1 GCA_013362725.1 Cupriavidus sp. | reverse complement strand
GCTCGACGCCTGGGGCTGGCGCACCGTGGCCGTGGTCGAGGTCGGCCGCGTGTGGCGGCAATTCCGGGGCAACACCTTGTGGATGTTGGGGCTGACCGGTTCGCTGTCGTTGCTGATCTTCGCGTGGATCTGGCTGATCGACCGGCGCATCATGCGCCCGGCGCAGCGCCAGTCGCGGCGCTTGCAGGAGAGCGATGCGCTGGGGCGCTTCGTGATCGAGGTGGCGGGAGTGGGCCTGATGATCGTCGAGCGCAGCACGCGCCAGGTGCTGCTGTCCAATGCCGCGGCCCAGTCGTTGATCGACCAGGCCACGCCCGCCGGGCTGGCGCAGCTGCAGGACGCCTGCGAAGCGCGCCTGGCCAGCAGCGGTGCCAGCGCCGAAGGACCGCCGCAGGTGCTGCCTTGCTTCGATGTCGACATGGCCTGCAGCAACGGCGAGACGCGCTACCTGGAAGTGCGCCTGGTGCAGATCACCTACGAAGTCCGCGCGGCACTGCTGTGCGCGCTCAACGACGTCACCGCGGCGCGGCGCGGCGAGGCGCGCCTGCGCGAGGCGATCCGCGCGGCGGATGCCGCCAACCGGGCCAAGTCCGCGTTCCTGGCCACCATGAGTCATGAAATCCGTACCCCACTCAACGGCATGCTGGGCAGCATCGAACTGCTGAGCATGACCCGCCTCGAGCCGCGCCAGCGCGACCAGCTGGCCGTGATGCAGCACGCCTCGCAATCGCTGATCGACATCATCAACGACGTGCTCGACTTCAGCAAGATCGAGGCCGGGCAGATGTCGCTGCAGCCGCGGCCGTGCCGGCTCGACGAGGTGGTCGAGGAAGTGACCCGGGGCTTTGCCGCCGAAGCCGCGCGCAAGCACCTGCGCCTGCTGTGCATCAACGATCCGTCGCTGTCCGAGCCGGTGATGGCCGATGTGGTCAAGCTGGAGCAGATCCTGAACAACCTGGTCAGCAACGCGGTCAAGTTCACCGAACAGGGCAAGGTGATCGTCACGGCCAGGCGCCTGCGGCCTGCGCAGGGCGGCGGCGCCGAAGGCGTAGAGATCCGCGTGGTCGATACCGGCATCGGGATTGCGGCGCACGACCAGCGGCGCCTGTTCGAGCCATTCGCGCAGGCCGAGCAGCCCGATACGCGCCACTATGGCGGCACCGGGCTGGGTTTGTCGATCTGCAGGCGGCTGGTCGAACTGATGCGCGGCGAGATTCGCGTGGTCAGCGAGCCGGGCCTGGGCAGCTGCTTTATCGTCTGCCTGCCGCTGGCCAGCGCCGGCATCCCGGCGCCCGCGGAGCCCTGGCCGCAGGCCGCGCTTCGCGGGCTCACCGTTGGCCTGAACGTCACCTTGCAGGAGCTCTACCAGGGCGTCGAGCAGCTGCTGCGGTACTACGGCGCAGGCGCGGTCCGGTACGATCCCGGCGCGCCGCCGGCGACGCCGGTCGACGTGCTGGTCTGCGACGAAGAGGCGCTGTCGGCCTGCCCCGATGCCGATGTGGTGATTTCCGCGCTGGCGCCGATCGCGCCGGATCTGACCCAGACCCCCGTGGTAGCCTCGCCTTACGCCTGGCAAGGCCTGGTCGCGGCAATCGCGGCCGCGGCGGGCGCGGAGGTTGAGGCGCTGCCCGTCAACGCACCGGCGTGCGCCGAGGCGCCCGCCGCGCAGCTGGCCTTGCTGCTGGTGGAAGACCATCCCATCAACCAGGTGGTCATGCGCGAGCAGCTGGAAAGCCTGGGGCAATCGGTCGACCTGGCCGGCGATGGACCCGAGGCGCTGTCGCTGGCCTCGGGCCGGCACTACGACCTGATCCTGACCGACCTGCAGATGCCCGACATGGACGGCTTCACGCTGGCGCGGCGACTGCGCGAGGCGGGACACGCCATGCCCATCGTCGCCATCACGGCGAGCGTGGGACCCGATGTGGCCGAGCGCTGCCGGCACGCCGGCATCGATCGTTGCCTGACCAAGCCGGTCGGCCTGGCCACGCTGCGCGAGCTGCTCGAGGAATTCTCCGGCGCCCGTGTGGCCGCACGCACGGCGCCCGACCGGCATGCCGGCGGCGGCGCGGTGCTGCATGCCGATGCGGTGCGCAGCGACCAGCGCGCGCTGGCCGAAGCGCTGCGCGCCGGCGATGCCGAAACCTTCGCCCAGCGCTTGCATGGACTGGCCGGCGCACTGTCGGTGATGGGCCATCCGGTGCAAAGCCAGGCCTGCCGCTGGCTGGAACAGACCGTGCGGCGCGCCGGACTGGGCGCCGTCGGCGCCGACTGGCAAGCCATCCATGCCGAACTGGAGCAACTGGCGCAGCGGCTGGAAGCACAGTGCGGCAGCCATCCCGCCTGACACAGACGCCGCGGCCGTGCATGCATCACTGCAGACCGGCCAGGCGCTGGCGGCACAGGCTGACAAACTGCTGTGCAGCGGTCGATTGTCCCAGGCCCGGATGGAAGGCCAGGATGGCGCGGAATCGAATCGGAGCGGTCAGGGGTACGCTGCGCAGCCCGAGTGCCACATAGGCGCGGGCGACCAGCGGATTGGTGATCGCCAGGCCGGCACCGGCCAGGGCCAGTGAGCACTGCGTATGGCTGTACGGAGTCGTCGCCACGAAGCGCGGCGCGATGCCGAGTTCGGCAAAGCACGCCTGCAGCCGGCGTTGCGCCGGATCCGCGGCGTCCAGGCCAATCAGCGGCACGTCGAGCAGGTCCTCGATCCCGACTTTCGTGCGCGCCGCGAACGGATGCGTTGCCGGCGCGACGCACACGGCCTGCACCGCGTAGAACTCGGAGGCGGTCAGGCCGCTGGTGTCCGCTTCATCGCCCATGAAGGCGATATCGAGTTCGCGCTGCAGCAAGCGCTCGCGCAGGCCGCGCGAGCTGTCGACCTCGAGCTGGCAACGAACGCGCGGATAGCTGTGGACGAAGTCCGCCACCGCCGCCGGCATCACGCTGGACGCCATGGCGTGCAACACCCCGACACGCAGCACCGTATCCTCATGCGCGCGCAACTGATCGATCCGGCGCTGCACGGCGTCGAGGCCGACATAGACCCGTTCGACTTCATCCATCAACGATGCCGCCTCGGGCGTCGGCACCATGCGCCCCTTGCTGCGGTCGAACAGCCTTAGCCGCGCCGCCTTTTCGAGCTGCAGCACGATCTGGGTCACGGCGGGCTGGCTGATATGCAGGGCCTCGGCGGCACGGCGCGCCGATCCCAGGCGCATGACCATGCGGAACACCTCGACCTGCCGGGCGCTGATGCCGGAATCGGCAGCTGTCTCCATCTCTATCCTATAAGTTTTACTTAAGTCGAACATCGGCGCGCCTGCGCAACGCGATGGTGGCCTGGCATAGACTCGAGCCACTTTCACTCCGGCCATTAGCCTTTACCATGCGCGCCAGCGGCAATCCGATTCACCCGCTTGTCAATCCGGCCATGCAGGGGCTGCAATGCATTACCTGCCACGCCCGCTTTCCGCTCGACGACATCCCGGAAGGCTGCCCGGCCTGCGCCGCCGCCGGTCATCCGAGCAGCCTTGAAGCGGTCTACGACGCCCGGGCACTGGATTTTGCACCGAAAAGCGGAAGTTATACATGGGGCCACTGGCAGCCCTATCTGGACGGCGTGTCACTGGGAGAGGGCGCCACCCCCTGCATTCCGGTGCCGGCGCTGGCGTCGCTGGCCGACGTGGCGTCGGTCTGGATCAAGAACGAAGGCGCGAACCCGACCGGCTCGCACAAGGACCGCATGTCGGCGCAGGCCGTCAGCCGCGCCCTCGATATCGGCGCGCGCGAGGTGGTGCTGGCATCCAGCGGCAACGCCGCGGTTTCGGCGGCGGCCTATTGCGCCGCCGCGGGGCTGGACTGCGAAGTCGCCACCTACCAGGCGCTGCCCGGCGTGTTCGACGCGGCGCTACGCCATTACGGCGCACGGCGCGTCGTTTGTGATAGCGGCCACGCGCGCTGGGCGCATGTGCGCCGACGCGTCCGGGAGGAGGGCGCCTTCGCGCTGACCAACTACAGCGTGCCGGCGGTGGGCAGCCCGGTATTCGGCGTGGAAGGCTACCGGGCCGTTGCGCTGGAATGGGTGGCGCAAGGGTGCCGCCCCGACCATGTCATCGTGCCAACCGCGCGCGGCGACCTGCTGTGGGGCATCTACAGCGCGCTGCGGGACCTGGTCGCGTTGGGGCACCTGCCGAAGCTGCCGCGCCTCTGGGCGGTCGAGCCGTTTCCACGGCTGTCGCGCGTGCTGGCGGGAGCGTCGCAGCAGTCGGACTTCGCCGGCACGACGATTCAGTTCTCCACCGCCGGCTCCACCGTGACCGCCCAGCAGGTCCTCGCCGTCAGGCGCTCGGGCGGCGGCGCGGTGGTCGTCGACGACGCGACGGCACGCGATGGCACCCGCCATCTCGCGGCCGCGGGATTCTGGGTCGAACTGTGCGCCGGCGCCGGCTTTGCCGCGGCGCAGTCACTACGCGCCGACGGGCGCATCGACCGGACCGAAGCCGTGATGCTGATGCTGACCGCGCGCGGCGACCGCGATCCGGGCCAGGCATGATTTCAAACACCTTGCGGAGACACTCATGAAGCTGCGTTACCTGCTGACTGGCATCACCTGCTGCCTTGCGGCCCATATGCCGGCGGCGCTGGCTGCCTATCCGGAAAAATCGATCCGGCTGATCGTGCCCTGGGCCGCCGGCGGCAGTACCGATGCGCTGGCGCGCGCGGTCGCGCAGCGCATGAGCGAATCGATGGGCCAGCCCGTGGTGGTCGACAACCGCGCCGGTGCCTCCGGCCGCATCGGCGCCGACACGCTGGCCAAGTCGGCGCCGGACGGCTACACGCTGGGCGTGATCGAACTGGCGCACACCGTTGCGCCATCCGTGTTCCGCCAGATGCCCTACGATGTGTTGCGCGACTTCACGCCGGTCTCGCTGCTGGGCGAGGCGCCGCTGGTGCTGTTCGCGGGCAGCACGCAGTACCGCGCCGGAGAGATCCAGCGCTTCCTCACGGACTCGCGCAAGGCGGGAACGCCGCTGCAGCTTGCCACCAGCGGCAACGGCTCGATCAGCCACCTGGCTGCCAAGATGCTGGAAAGCCAGGCGGGGATCCCGGTCGACCCGGTGCCGTACCGCGGTTCCGCCCCGGCGCTGACCGATGTCTCGGCGCAACTGGTCAAGGGGCATTTCGCCACGCTGGCAAGCGGCAGCAGCCTGCTTGGCGGCAACAAGATCTCTGCGTTGATGGTAACTGGCGCGGTGCGCGTGGCCGCGCTTCCGGGCGTGCCGACCGCCGCCGAAGCCAGGCTGCCTGGCATGCAGGTCAGCCAGTGGTGGGCCCTGGTCGCGCCGGCGCGGACACCGACGGCGGTGGTGAGCCGGCTTGCTGACGAAGTCCGCGCGGCGCTGGCGAGTCCGCAGACCAAAGGCCGGCTCGACAGCCAGGGCATCGACCTGAAGGCGTCGACGCCCGCGCAACTCGGTGACCGGCTGCGCACGGAAGTGGAGCGCTGGGCGAATCTGGTAAAGCAATCGGGAATTCAGCCTGAATAATCCGCCGGCATGCGGATCTGGTGGTACCACCGAGCTGTGGGTAGCCGATCGCACATGCTGGCGCGGATCCCGTCTTGACTTCCCCTTGCTGCACACTAGATTCAAGCCAGACTGCCGATCGTGCCGGGACGATAAGCAGGCGCTCAAGACGTCAAGCGCAAGGAGGACTGCCATGACCCCCTGGGAAATCCAAGGCACCGAGCTGATCAACTGCAATTGCTCGTACGGTTGCCCGTGCCAATTCAACGCGCTGCCAACCAAGGGCTTCTGCGAAGCTATGGGCGCGATCTCGATCAGCGACGGCTACTACGGCGACGTGCGACTCGACGGTCTCAATATCGCGGTGGTGTTCCAGTGGCCCGGCCCGATCCACGAAGGGCGAGGAAAGTGCCAGCCCATCGTCGACGAACGGGCCACCCCCGACCAGCGCGAGGCCGTCCTGAAGATCATGACCGGGCAGGACACCGAGCCGTTCGCGACCATGTTCGCGGTATTCGCGTCGACGCTCGAGCAAGCCTTCGATCCGATCTTCACGAAGATCGACTTCGACGTCGATGTCGACGCCCGCCGCGGCAGGATCCATGTCGAAGGCGTGTTCGACACCGTCGGCGAACCGATCCGCAACCCGGTGACGGGCGCTGAGCATCGCGCCCGGATCGACCTGCCGCACGGCTTCGAGTACGAGCTTGCCGAGATCGGCTCTGGCACCAGCCGCTCGCAAGGCAATATCGCCCTGGATCTCAATGGCACCTACGCGCAATTCGCACGACTGCACATGAACAACAAGGGACTGATCCGGCATCGCACTGGCGCATGAGCGGTCTCGCATGAGCAGTCTCGAATACGTCCTCGGACGCGAGCGCGCCATCACGTTGTTCGCCATCGTCGTCATTGTCGCGCTGTCGTGGGGGTATCTGTGGACGGGGGCGGGGACCGGCATGTCCGCGCTCGACATGACGGCAGTCACGCTTTTTCCGCATCGGCTGCCCGGTGGCATGGGCGGCATGGATACGCCGTTGTCCACCGTCATCCTGATGTGGTGGGTGATGATGATCGCCATGATGACGCCCAGCGCGGCGCCGGTCGTCTTGCTGTATCGGCGGGTATTGCGGCATCACGACCCCTCCGGGGGCGGGTCGGTTGCTACGTCGATGCTTCTGCTGGCCGGCTACCTCACCGCATGGCTGGCATTCGCCATCGGCGCGGCATGGCTGCAGCTGGCGCTGCAGCCGACCGGCCTCATTTCGGCAATGATGCTGTGGTCGAAGAGTGCCCTCCTGTCCGCGAGCGTGCTGCTCGCGGCGGGCGTTTATCAGTTTTCGCCGCTCAAGCGCGCCTGCCTGGCACAGTGCCGCTCGCCGGCAGCGTTCCTGGTCGCGCATTGGCGTCCCGGCGCCGCCGGCAGCTTCCTGCTCGGCCTGCGCCATGGTGCCTACTGCGTGGGCTGCTGCTGGGTGCTGATGGCGTTGCTGTTCGTCGGCGGCATCATGAACATCGTTTGGATCGCGGCGCTGTCCGTGGTGGTCTTCGTTGAAAAGGTCCTGCCCGGCGGCGAGCGCGCCGGCCGCGTGCTGGGTATCCTGCTGATCGTCTGGGCCGGCGCCACCTTGTTGGTGTAGCGGGGCTCCCGCCCGCATCACAACGGTGCCTGAGACGGCAAGGCAAGGCGG
>JABFVP010000126.1 GCA_013362725.1 Cupriavidus sp. | reverse complement strand
GGTCTCGGCGATATCGAGGATGTCGTAGCCGCGGTAGTGCAGGTCGTAGCCGGTACGGCCGACGGTGCACAGCGCGGTGTTGCCGGCGGTCACGCCCGACAGCGCGACGGATTTCTTGACCCGCGGCGCGGCCGGCGCGCTGGCCCCGGTGTCGGGTGCGGGGTCGAGCGTGGGGTCGGGCGCGACGAGCTTCGAGGCAGGCATCCGTGTCTCCTTTGGCGCTGCGGATGATGATGGATTTGGGGGTTCGCGGACCGGCGTCAGCCGAAGAACAGCGCTTCCACGTTGTCCGGCAGCGGCGTGCCGGTGGCTTGCGCGCGCTGCAGCAGCGACCAGTAATAGCGGTAGCTGGCGCGGTCGTGCAACTGGCCTTCATGGCGGATCGGCGCCCAGTTGTTCTCGTGCGCTGCCAGCAGGATCTGGCTGGCCGCGCCGATCTCTTCCGCGCCGGGGCGGAACGCCGCCACGATCGGGGCGATCTGGCCCGGATGGATGCTCCACTTTCGCAGATAGCCGAATTCGCAGCGCGCGCGCAGCGCGTCGTCGCCGGCGCGCTGCGGCGCCTGCACGTCGGTGCTGACGTTGTGCGACGGCACCTTGCCGTGGCGGTGGCAGGCGGCGGAGATTTCCAGCATGGCGCGGCGCACCAGCGGGTGTTCGAACTGCTGCGGCGAGCGCATGGCCTCGCCGGGAATCGCGCCATGGTGGGCCGAGACGAAGTCCATCAGGCCGAAGCTCAGGCATTCCACCTGCACCAGCGCGGCAATATCGAAGGCCTGCTCCAGCGCGGCATGGGTTTCGATCAGCACATGGATCGGGATATGGCGGGCAATGCCGGCGCTGCGCGCCACCTGGTTGACATGGTCGGTCACGCGCGCGACCTCGACCACGTCGGTGACCTTGGGCACCACCACATAGGCCAGCCGCGCCCCGGCGGCGCGCACCAGCACGTCGACATCCTGACGCCAGCTGGCGTGGGCCGGGTCATGGATGCGCACGCCCACGCGGTTGTGGGCATTGAGCGGGCCGTTGACCAGCTGCGCGCACAGTTCGGCGTGCTCGCGCTCATGGCCGACGGCGGCGCCGTCCTCGCAGTCGAAGGTGATGTCGAAGACAGGGCCAAGCTCTTGTTGCAAGGCCAGCGACTTGCGCATCAGCTTTTCGCTGCCCGCGTAATGGTCACACACCGGCAACTGGACCGGGTTGGCTTCGCCCTGGAACAAGACCTCGGAAGGATGCACGTGGATTCAGAAAGTTGAAGTTGGCGGACAGGGCAGGGCCGCACGACCGCTGCCTATGAAAAAACCGGGGTCCGCGCCGATTCTTGAATCGTTGCGGAACCCCGGTCTTTCGTCGAGCGTTGGGAAGATCAGCCCAGCAGATGCTGCACGCCGGCCTTTTCTTCTTCCAGTTCCTTCAGGGTGATGTTGATCTTTTCCTGGCTGTAGGCGTCGATCTCCAGACCCTTGACGATTTCGTACTTGCCGTTGGCGGTGGTCACCGGGTAGCCGAACATGGTGTCGGCCGGGATGCCGTACTCACCGTTGGAGGGGATGCCCATGGTAACGACCTTGCCGTTGCTGCCCAGCACCCAGTCGCGCACGTGGTCGATCGCGGCATTGGCGGCCGAGGCGGCCGACGACAGGCCGCGGGCCTCGATGATGGCGGCGCCGCGCTTGCCGACGGTCGGCAGGAACACGTCGTTGTTCCACACCGGGTCGTTGATCAGGTCCTTGACGCTCTGGCCGTCGACGGTGGCGTAGCGGTAGTCGGCGTACATGGTCGGGCTGTGGTTGCCCCACACGAACAGCTTCTCGATCGACGACACCGGCTTGCCGGTCTTGGCGGCGATCTGCGACAGCGCGCGGTTGTGGTCCAGGCGCAGCATCGCGGTGAAGTTCTCGCGCGGCAGGTTCGGGGCCGACTTCATGGCGATATAGGCGTTGGTATTGGCCGGGTTGCCGACCACCAGCACCTTGACGTTGCGGCTGGCGACTTCGTCCAGCGCCTTGCCCTGCACCGTGAAGATCTGGGCGTTGGCTTCGAGCAGGTCCTTGCGCTCCATGCCCTTGCTGCGCGGACGGGCGCCCACCAGCAGGGCCACGTCGGCGTCCTTGAAGGCAACCTTGGGGTCATCGGTGATGACCACGCCGGCCAGCAGCGGGAAGGCGCAGTCTTCCAGTTCCATCACCACGCCCTTGACGGCTTGCTGGGCTTGCGGCAGGTCGAGCAGTTGGAGGATGACCGGCTGGTCTTTGCCCAGCATGTCGCCGTTGGCGATGCGGAACAGCAGGGAGTAGCCGATCTGGCCAGCGGCGCCGGTCACTGCGACGCGCATTGGGGCTTTAGCCATGAGTAAATCTCCAAACGATAGAAGGGGGGATGCCGGTCGGTGGCACGCCGGCGCCAAGCAGAGGCGCGCGGTGTGTCACCGGGTGCTGGTTGTCGCCACAGCGGGGAGCGGCCGTCCGCCGGAGCCAGGTGGCGGGGCCGGTGGGGGAGAGCCACAACGGGTCATGGTGATGCAACAAAGCGTTAGTCTACTGCGAAGCGAGGCGCCATTTCCAGACCGGGCCGCCGCGGGCGCGGTACATTTCCGCCCTGGGGCGGCAGCTGGCGGGCCTGGAGGCGGGCGATCGCGGGCGTGGACCAGCGCGAGTGTAGGCCCGGCCTCTCTATCCTGTCAATTCATATGTCTTATATAAGACATAAGACAATTAACGTAAGGCTGGACGTTACGCGCCCTTTTGTGGTGAAATCGCGCTATGTCCTCCCTGCCTACGTCCCTGACCGGCGCAGCCACACCCGGCGCGCAGGAATCTGGCGCCGCCACGCCTGGCGCCGGGACGCAGCCGCTTTCGCCGCCGGCGTCCGCGCCGGCCGCCGCGCCGCAGGCCACCCCGCAATCTGGTGCCGCTTCAGGTGCCTCTCCTGGTCCCGCCCCTGGTCTGCAGTCAGTGCCATCGCCCACGTTCAGCCCGCTTTACCAGCAGATCAAGGCGCTGATCACGCGCAGCCTGCAATCCGGCGAATGGAAGCCGGGCGAGATGATTCCCAGCGAAATGGAGTTGGCGTCGCGCTACAAGGTCAGCCAGGGCACGGTGCGCAAGGCCATCGACGAACTCGCCGCCGAAAACCTGGTGGCGCGCCGCCAGGGCAAGGGCACCTTCGTGACCACGCACCATGAAGACGTGGTCAAGTTTCGCTTCCTGCGCCTCGTTCCGGACGAAGGCGAACCGCATTATGGCGCCAGCCGCGTGCTCGAATGCAAGCGCCTGCGCGCGCCCGCCGAAATCGCGCGGCTGCTCGATATTCGCACCGGCGACAGCGTGGTGCAGATCCGCCGCGTGCTGACGTTCTCCGGCGAGTCGACCGTGCTGGACGAAATCTGGCTGCTCGGCGCCAACTTCAAGGGCCTGACCGCGGAAAAGCTGACCGAGTGGAAAGGCCCCATGTATGCATTGTTCGAGGCCGAATTCGGTACGCGCATGATCCGCGCCTCGGAAAAAATCCGCGCCGTGCCCGCCGACGAGACCGCCGCCGAGCTGCTGTCGGTGCCGGTGGGGGCGCCGCTGCTGTCGGTCGAGCGCGTGTCCTACACCTATGGCGACCGCCCCGTGGAAGTGCGCCGTGGGCTCTATGTCACCACCCGGCACTATTACCAGAACGACCTGAGCTGAAATGCCGGCGCCGCGCCAGGTGCGCGCCGATTATTGTGGGTCGGGCCATGATATTGCCGGCTGTTGCGCGACGCGCGGGTGGTCGCATGAAGTGGCGCGTCGGATGTGCGGAGTGTGCGATTGTCGGGCGGCGCTTGTCGGGCCGTGATAGCAGAAAATTATTGGTGCAGCGCGCAACAAAGGCGCTAAAATCTCATGGATTTGCCCTAATGCATCCCATTGCATGCATGACAGGCAATGGCAGTTTCGTTTCTTTGTTTACCGCTAATGGGGTCTCGCATGGCTGAAGCCGTCAAACAAGCCAGGCCGGAGTTCCGGAATATCGGTATTTCGCAGATCGCGAAATACCGGTTGCCCTGGGCCGGCAAGGTATCCATCCTGCATCGCGTGAGCGGTGCATTGATGTTCCTCCTCCTTCCCTTCGTCCTGTATCTGTTTGAGCAGAGCATCACCTCCGAACTGAGCTTCGCAAAGTTCTCGGCCCTTCTGTCCGGCGGCTTTGTCAAGCTGGTTGTGCTGGCCCTGATCTGGGGTTATCTGCATCACTTCTGCGCCGGGATCCGCTTCCTGCTGCTGGATGTGCACGTTGGTGTCTCCAAGCCCGCCTCGGCCAAGTCTGCCATCAGCGTGCTGGTTGTGAGCCTGCTGCTTACCCTGATTTTCGGCCTGAAGCTGTTCGGCCTGTTCTGAGGAGAATCAAGGTGGCAAATAACAATATCGGTCCCAAGCGTCTTGTCGTCGGTGCGCACTACGGCCTGAAAGACTGGCTCGCGCAGCGCGTCACCGCCGTGGTCATGGTGGTCTTCACCGTGATCCTGGCCATTGCCTTCCTGCTGTCGAACGGCGCTTCGTATGAAGCGTGGGCAGGGCTCTTCGCCAACCAGTGGATGAAGATCATCACGTTCCTGACCATCCTGTCGCTGCTGTATCACGCCTGGATCGGCGTGCGCGATATCTGGATGGACTATGTGAAGCCGATGGCGGTGCGCCTCGTGCTGCAAGTTCTTACGATTCTGTGGCTCGTCGGTTGCGCGGGCTACGCTGCTCAGATTCTCTGGAGGGTGTAATAAATGGTCGCAGTCAAGACTGGATTGCCGCGTCGCCGCTTTGACGTGGTCATCGTCGGTGCTGGCGGCGCCGGGATGCGCGCATCCCTCCAGCTCGCGGAAGCCGGCCTGAACGTGGCCGTGCTGTCCAAGGTGTTCCCGACCCGCTCGCACACCGTGGCGGCGCAGGGCGGCATCGGTGCCTCGCTCGGCAACATGAGCGAGGACAACTGGCACTATCACTTCTACGACACCATCAAGGGCTCGGACTGGCTGGGTGACCAGGACGCGATCGAGTTCATGTGCCGGGAAGCGCCGAAGGTCGTGTACGAGCTCGAACACTTCGGCATGCCGTTCGACCGCAACCCCGACGGCACCATCTACCAGCGTCCGTTCGGCGGCCACACCGCCAACTACGGTGAAAAGCCGGTGCAGCGCGCCTGCGCCGCGGCCGACCGTACCGGCCACGCGCTGCTGCATACGCTGTACCAGCGCAACGTGCGCGCCAAGACCCACTTCTTCGTCGAATGGATGGCGCTGGACCTGATCCGCGACCAGGACGGCGACGTGCTGGGCGTGACCGCGCTGGAAATGGAAACCGGCGAGGTCTACATCCTCGAGGCCAAGACCACGCTGTTCGCGACCGGCGGTGCCGGCCGCATCTATGCCGCTTCCACCAACGCCTTCATCAACACCGGTGACGGCCTGGGCATGGCGGCGCGCGCTGGCGTGCCGCTGGAAGACATGGAGTTCTGGCAGTTCCACCCCACCGGCGTGGCCGGCGCGGGCGTGCTGATCACCGAAGGCGTGCGCGGCGAGGGCGGTATCCTGCGCAACAAGGACGGCGAGCGCTTCATGGAGCGCTATGCGCCGACGCTGAAGGACCTGGCGCCGCGCGACTTCGTCTCGCGCTCGATGGACCAGGAAATCAAGGAAGGCCGCGGCTGCGGCCCGAACGGCGACTACGTGCTGCTCGACCTGACCCACGTCGGTGCCGAGACCATCATGAAGCGCCTGCCGTCGATCCGCGAAATCGGCCTGAAGTTCGCCAACGTCGACGCGATCAAGGAACCGATCCCGGTGGTCCCGACCATCCACTACCAGATGGGCGGCATCCCGACCAACTACCACGGCCAGGTGGTGGTGCCGAAGAACGGCAACCCGAACGAAGTGCTCAACGGTTTCTACGCGATCGGCGAATGCTCGTGCGTGTCGGTGCACGGCGCCAACCGCCTGGGCACCAATTCGCTGCTCGACCTGGTGGTGTTCGGCCGCGCCGCCGGCAATCACATCATCGCGCAGAACCTGAAGCAGAAGGAACACAAGCCGCTGCCGGCCGATGCCGTCGACCTGGCGCTGTCGCGCCTGGCCAAGCTGCAGGCTTCGTCGTCGGGCGAGTACACGCAGGACGTCGCCAACGACATCCGCAAGAACATGCAGTCGCATGCGGGCGTGTTCCGTACCCAGAAGCTGATGGACGAAGGCGTCGAGCGCATCCTGGAAGTGACCGAGCGTGCCGCCAACATCCACCTGAAGGACAAGTCCAAGGTCTTCAACACCGCACTGGTGGAAGCCCTGGAAGTGGCCAACCTGGTGGAAGTGGCCAAGGCCACCATGATCTCGGCCGCGGCGCGCAAGGAATCGCGCGGTGCCCACGCGCACAGCGACTTCCCCAATCGCGACGACCAGAACTGGCTCAAGCACACGCTGTTCTACAGCGAAGGCAACCGCCTCGACTACAAGCCGGTGAAGATGGAACCGCTGACGGTGGAAAGCGTGCCGCCGAAGGCCCGTACGTTCTGAGCACCGCATCGTAGAGACAACAGGACCCACAGAAATGAAGCGTATTTTCGAAGTCTACCGCTACGATCCGGACAAGGATGCGGCGCCGCGCATGCAGACCTACGAGGTCGAGCTGGACGGCCACGAGCGCATGCTGCTGGACGCGCTGGTGAAGCTGAAGAAGCTGGACGAGACCATCTCGTTCCGCCGTTCGTGCCGCGAAGGCGTGTGCGGGTCGGACGCGATGAACATCAACGGCAAGAACGGCCTGGCCTGCCTGACCAACATGCGCGAGCTGCCGGACCGCATCGTGCTGCGTCCGCTGCCCGGCCTGCCGGTGGTGCGCGACCTGATCGTCGACATGACGAACTTCTTCAAGCAGTACAACTCGATCAAGCCGTTCCTGATCAACGACGAGCCGCCGCCCGAGAAAGAGCGCCTGCAGTCGCCGGAAGAGCGTGACGAGCTGGACGGCCTGTACGAGTGCATCCTGTGCGCCAGCTGCTCGACCTCGTGCCCGTCGTTCTGGTGGAACCCGGACAAGTTCGTCGGCCCGGCCGGCCTGCTGCAGGCTTACCGCTTCATCGCGGACAGCCGCGACCAGGCCACCAACGAGCGCCTGGACAACCTGAACGACCCGTACCGCCTGTTCCGCTGCCACAGCATCATGAACTGCGTCGACGTGTGCCCGAAGGGTCTGAACCCGACCAAGGCCATCGGCAAGAT
>JABFVP010000087.1 GCA_013362725.1 Cupriavidus sp. | reverse complement strand
AAGCCCATCTACGGCCACATGGACTACGGCAAGAAGGACCCGTCGCTGGGCTGGCGCTTCACCGACGCCTGGCTGTCGATGGCCGGCACCGCCGACAAGGGCCTGCCCAACGGCATGCCGGTGGACGAGTGGGGCATCCGCGTGGCCGAGGACAAGTGCACGCCGGTCGGCGCCTCGGTGGCGCGCGGCGGCGCCACCAACAGCCCGGCCGCGGTCTACGCGCTGACCAAGTACATCGACTGGATGAAGAAGTACGCGCCGCCGCAGGCCATGGGCATGACCTTCTCCGAAGCCGGGCCGGTGCCGGCGCAGGGCCAGGTGGCGCAGCAGATCTTCTGGTACACGGCCTTTACCGCCGACATGACCAAGAAGGGCCTGCCGGTCGTCAACGCCGACGGCTCGCCCAAGTGGCGCATGGCGCCGTCGCCTTATGGCCCGTACTGGAAGCAGGGCATGCAGAACGGCTACCAGGACGTGGGTTCGTGGACCTTCTTCAAGAACACCGATCCCAACAAGCTGGCCGGCGCCTGGCTGTACGCGCAGTTCGTGACCTCGAAGACGGTATCGCTGAAAAAGTCGCTGACCGGGCTCACCTTTATCCGCGACAGCGACATCCATCACGACTACCTGACCAAGAACGCGGCCAAGTATGGCGGCCTCGTCGAGTTCTACCGCAGTCCCGCGCGCGTGGCGTGGACCCCGACCGGCACCAACGTGCCGGATTATCCGAAGCTGGCCCAGCTGTGGTGGAAGAACGTGGCCACCGCGGTGACCGGCGAGAAGACGCCGCAAGCCGCGATGGACACGCTGGCCGAAGAGATGGACCAGGTCATGGCGCGGCTGCAGCGCGCCGGCATGAGCCACTGCGCGCCCAAGCTGAATGCGAAGGGTGATCCGGGAAAGTGGCTGTCGAGCGACCACGCGCCGTGGAAGAAGCTCGCCAACGAAAAGCCCAAGGGCGAGACCATCCCGTACGACAAGCTGCTGCAGGCGTGGAAGGAGGGGCAGGTGCGCTGAGGCACTGGGACGAGGCGGGCGTGCCGGTTGGTCGGAACGCCCGCCTTGACCGGTCCGATCCTAAGGCGTGAGGCCGGAGCTTTCGGCGGCCGGCGCCGCGGCCGCCGTCGACTGCGAGGCATAGCGCGCCTTGCCATGCCGCTTGGCTTCATACAGCGCCATGTCGGCGTGCAGGAACAGTTCGCTTACGGTCATGGCGTGCCGCGCATCGCGCAGGGCCGCGCCCACGCTGGCCGACGCCGCCAGCGTATGGTCATCGATCACGAAAGGCATGCGCGCGGCCTGCACGATGGTGTTGGCCACCGACGCCATGGCATGGCGGTCGGCAATGCCGTCCAGGATCACCGCGAACTCGTCACCGCCGATGCGCGCGACCGCATCGCCCTTGCCTACGCAGGAACGCAGGCGCTGCGCGACCGCTACCAGCAACTGGTCGCCGATGGGGTGGCCATGGTTGTCGTTGACCGCCTTGAAGTCGTCCAGGTCCACCAGCAGCAGCGCCAGCGGGCACGCGCTGGCGCTGGCGCGCGCCATGGCTTCGGCCAGGCGCCGGTCGAAGCCCTTGCGGTTGAGCAGGCCGGTCAGGTAGTCGGAGACGGTCTGCGCTTCCAGGCTGCGCAGCTTCTCGCGCTCGTGCGTGACGTTGCGGCCGAACATATGCAGGCCGACCACGGTGTCCTGGACATCGTTCCACGCGGGCTGGCAGGTAATCTCGATGCACTCGGTGCCGTCCGCGCTTTCGCGGGTAAAGGTCACGGCCTGGCCGGTGCCGGCTTGCTGCAGGTAAGGCTGGCAGGCCAGGTATTCCTGCGTGCCCCACAGCTCGCGCAGCGACAGTCCCACGATCTGCTGCGCCGGCACGCCGTACCGCCGTGCATACGCCTCATTGACGAAGACGTAGCGCTGCTGCATGTCGATGAACGAGATAAAGTCCGGCACATGGTTGGCAATCGCCTCGATGCGTTTCTCGCTGGCGGCGGCGCGATCCTTGGCGGCCTGCAGCGCGGCCTCGCGCTCCGACAGCCGGGCCACGACCTCGGCGAAGCTCGACGCCAGTTCGCCGATCTCGTCGGCACGGCCGACCGGCAGGTCCGCCACCGCTTTCGGGTCGGTGCCGAGCTGGCGCACCGCGCGGTGCAGCCTCTGCAGCGGCGCCAGCAGCCGCCACATCACCAGCCACATCAGCCCGGCCGCGATCGCCATGGTGATCGCTCCCATGATCAGGGTCCGCTGGCGCACCGCCAGCAGCGGCGCATAGGCTTCGGCCGCAGGCAGCACCGCGACCACCTCCCAGCCATTGGCGGCCAGCAGGTAGCGGGCGACGATCGGCTGGGTCGGCCTAAGGACTTCCAGCAGCGCCGGCGAGCGCTCGGCGCCGCAGGCCTCGCCGATGGCGCGCGCCGGCGCCAGCACGCGCGACACGTCCGCGTGCATTGCATAGCGGGGGTTGGGGCCGGCAGACACCAGGCAGAAGCTGCCGGTGGTGCCGACCCGGCTGTGCGACAGCTCGCGCAGGAAGTTGCTGTCCGCCAGGTTCAGCACGCCCCCGACCACGCCGCGCAGTTCTCCGGCCGGCCCCTGCATCGGCACCGCCAGCACCACGCCCGGTGCATTGGTCTGCTTGCCCTGGATCAGGTCCGACACCGCGAATGCCTGGCCCTGCAGCACGTCGCGGAAATAATCGCGATCGTTGAGGCGCAGGCGCACGCCATCCGGCACGGCCGTACTGAACGTCAGTTCGCCGTCCGGCGAGGCCAGGAAAACGGCGTTGAAGGTGTCGGGAATATCGACCAGGCCCTGCGCCGCGCGGCGCAACTCTGACGGCCTGGCCGCCGGCATGGCGGCAAACTGGCGCGCCAGCCGCTGCAGCAGGGCGGCGCGGCCCCGCAGCTTTTCATCGAGCTGCTCGGCGACCATCTCGACCAGCGTGTCCTGCTGCGCCTGCAGCAGGTTCTTCAGGCTGTCATAGGCGTAATACTGGGCGTAGAGCGCGCGCAGCACGATGATCAGCGTCACCACCCCCGCCGTGGCCAACGCCATCCGATACTTCAAAGAGTGCTGCATGATTGACTTCTTTCTTGTGCGCACCGACCCGTTTTCGCATCCGCGCTGGCCGATCCTGGCTGGCGATGGCGTGATGGGAAGGTTAGCAGAAGTCAAGCGAGACTTCGAAACTGTTTGCAACATAAACCGGCGCGGGATTAGCGTTTGCTTAACGTTGCCCGGACACGCATTGGCGTCACCCGTTAGGATGCTGTCTGGTTCCGCGTGCCCGCGGGACCATCTCCGCAGACAACCAAGTTCAACGCCCATGACGACACCTACTACACTGCTCGACCTCGCCGGAGCCAGCCGCATTCCTTCCGCCTGGGATTCCTCTGTCCTGATCCTGATCGACCATCAGCGCGAGTATGTCGATGGGCGCCTGCCTCTGGCCGGCATGCCGGCCGCCGTGGCGGCCTGCGCCGACTTGCTGGCGCTGGCGCGCGCGCACGGCACGCCCGTGGTTCACGTGGCGCACCACGGCCGCCCGGGGAGCCTGGCCTTCGATCCGACCGGCCCGTATGCGGCCTTTATCGAAGGGGTGGGGCCGGAGGATGGCGAAATCACGGTCACCAAGGGTTTGCCCAACAGCTTTGCCGGCACCACGCTGGCCGACGAGCTGTCACGGCTTGGCCGCAAGGAGTTGATCGTCGCGGGCTTCCAGACCCATATGTGCGTCAGCGCCACGGTGCGAGCCGCGCTCGATCACGGCTTTCGCAGCACCGTCGTTGCCGCGGCCTGCGCCACGCGCGACCTGCCGGATCCCTTGGGTGGGCCGGCGGTGCCGGCGGTGGACCTGCACCGCAGCACGCTCGCCGCGCTGAACGACCGCTTTGCCACGGTCGTTGCCGACGCAGGCGCCTGGCGGGCCTGAAGGGTAGGGCGAGGCGAATCCTGTCCCGGTGAACGGAATGGTTCCGCGAGCGCCGGGATGATGTGCCGAAATGAAAAAAGCCAGCGCAAGGCTGGCTTTTTGAAACTGGTGGGTGGTACAGGGATTGAACCTGTGACCCCTGCCGTGTGAAGGCAGTGCTCTACCGCTGAGCTAACCACCCCTGTCTGCGTCGTCGTTGCCGTCTTGCAGCAGAGAAATGAGATTATGCAGAGGTTCTTGTATCTTGTAAAGCCCTTTTTTTAATATTCTTACGCGGCCAAGGTTCCAGGGGCTTCGGCAGGGTCTTCCTGCCATACCGTCTTGCCGCCGCTGGCCTTGTCCAGTCCCTTCAGCAGGGCCAGGTGGGCCTGCTGCTCCTCGTCGGTGGCGCGCAGCACCGGCAGGGCCAGCCGCGACAGGTCGGCGGTGGTGACCACGCCGCCCTGCCCGCTGGCGCTGTCGAGCGTGTCGATCACCAGCGAATCCTGGCCGCGCGTCATCGCCAGGTAGACCTCGGCCAGCAGTTCGGCGTCCAGCAGCGCGCCGTGCAGCGTGCGGTGGGCGTTGCTGATGCCCAGGCGCTCGCACAGCGCATCCAGCGAGTTGCGCTTGCCGGGGAACATCTGCCGCGCTTCGCGCAAGGTATCGATCACGTTGCCGACATGCTGGCGGAACGGCGGCAGGCCCAGCAGCTGGAATTCCATGTCGAGGAAGCCCAGGTCGAACTGCGCGTTGTGGATGATCAGTTCGGCGTCCTGCACGAACTCGCGGATATCGTGGACGACTTCGGCGAAACGCGGCTTGTCGGCCAGGAACTCGACGGTGATGCCGTGGACCGCGATCGCGCCCTCGTCGATATCGCGCTCGGGGTTGACGTAGAAGTGCAGGTGGCGTCCCGTCAGCCGTCGGTTCATCAGCTCGACGCAGCCGATTTCGATCAGGCGGTCGCCGGTGGCGGCATTCAGGCCGGTGGTTTCGGTATCGAGAACGATTTGTCGCATGGCGGGCATTCTAGCGGAGCGAAGCGGACGTTCCGCGCTTGTTGTTGGCGGTGTTGCAGGAACTGGTCAGCGGCCGATCGATTCGACGCCTCGGTTGGCGAGCGCGTCGGCGCGCTCGTTGCCGGGGTGGCCGTTGTGGCCGCGCACCCAGTGCCACGAGATCTGATGCGGCTGCGCCAGGGCGTCCAGCGCCTGCCACAGGTCGGCATTCTTGACCGGCTTCTTGTCGGCGGTCTTCCAGCCGCGCGCTTTCCAGCCGGGCAGCCATTCGCTGATGCCTTTCTGCACGTACTGGGAATCGGTATAGACGCGCACCACGCATGGCCGCTTGAGCGCGCGCAGCGCTTCGATCACCGCGGTCATTTCCATGCGGTTGTTGGTAGTGTTCGGCTCGCCGCCGAACAGTTCTTTCTCGCTGGTGCCGGCGACCAGCACTGCGCCCCAGCCGCCGCGGCCGGGATTGCCCTTGCAGGCGCCGTCGGAGTAGATCGTGACTTCTTGCATGTGATTCCGTGGTGGCCGCCCGCGGGTCGGGCGGCGCATTGAGGGCGGGGGCGCAGTCCGCGGCCGCACCGCGTCAGCGTTGCTTGCCCGGGGTCTTGCCGTGGGTGCCGGTGGGCGTGGCCACCGGGGCCGACACCGGCGCCAGCGCCGGCTTGGTCTTCCACGCGGGACCGACCAGCCGGATATTGCGCACGCGCTTGATCGCCGAAATCATATAGACCGCGCCGAAGATCGGCCACCAGCGGTCGCCGGCCTTTTCCATGAAGGCGGCGCGCTGCAGCCAGCGGTCGGTGCGGTACGGCGGGCAATAGCAGCCGAAGCGGCCGCGGATGATATCGAAGCCGAGCAGCTTGAGCCAGTCCTTGATGCGCACGAAGCCGATCTGCTGGGCGTCGGTCGGCAGGAACGGC
The DNA here is from genome assembly GCA_013362725.1 of Cupriavidus sp. Classification (GTDB taxonomy): domain Bacteria; phylum Pseudomonadota; class Gammaproteobacteria; order Burkholderiales; family Burkholderiaceae; genus Cupriavidus. The sequence goes on along the minus strand of JABFVP010000087.1, from coordinate 1,426 downwards.
GTGGCGCCGAGGCGGTTCATGCCCTGGCGCGCGCCCCACAGGCTCATCGGGTTGAAGCAGGTCACCACCACGCGGCCCTCGGGCATCAGCACGCGCGAGACTTCGCGCAGCACTTCGTGCGGGTCTTCGGCGAATTCCAGGATGTGGGGCAGGGTGACCAGGTCGATGCTCTGGGTGTCGAACGGCAGTTCGTCGAAGCGGCACAGCAACTGGCGCGCGTCCGGATGTGCGGCACGGGGCCCGTGCGGGCCGCTGGACGGGTCCAGCGCCAGCGCCGAGACCGGCATCCGGTTCTCGCGCAGGGTGTCGATATAGGGCAGTCCCAGCTGGACCGCGTGATAGCCGAAGATGTCGGTAACGGTCCGGTCGTACTGCTGCGCCTCCCAGCGCAGCATGTACTCGCCGGGCGGCGAGGCCAGCCAGTCTTCCCAGCTTACAATCGGGTGATTGGGACGATTGGACATAGGAGCATGCGCATGTTGAAGGTTGAGCCGATCCCGGCGTTCCAGGATAACTATATCTGGGCCATCCACGACGGGCACTGCGCCGCCGTGGTCGATCCTGGCGAGGCCGCGCCGGTGGAGCGCTTCCTGTCGCAAAGCGGTCTGGCTCTGGGCGCTATTGTAATCACCCATCACCACGGCGATCACCAGGGCGGCGTGGCCGAGCTGCTGGCGGCGCATCCGCGCACGCCGTCGGATGAGCCGCTGCCGGTGCTGGGGCCGGCGGGCGAGCGTATCGGCGGGCGCACCCTGGCGCTGCGCGAGGGCGACGTGGCAACGCTGGAGGCGCCGGCGCTGACGCTGCGCGTGCTGGACGTGCCAGGCCACACCGCCGGCCACATCGCCTACGTTGCCGACCTCGGCGAAGCCGGCCCGGCGGTGTTCTGCGGCGATACCCTGTTCGCCAGCGGCTGCGGGCGGCTGTTCGAAGGCACGCCGGCGCAGATGCTGGCGTCGCTCGACAAGCTGGCGGCGCTGCCCGGCGACACCCGCGTCTATTGCGCCCACGAATACACGCGCAGCAACGTGCGCTTCGCGCGCGCGGTGGAGCCCGGCAATGCCGCGCTCGAGGCATGGGAGCAGCGCGTCGAGTCGCTGCGCGCTGCCGACCGGCCGACGCTGCCGACCACCATCGCCCACGAGCGCCAGGTCAATCCGTTCCTGCGCTCGCGCGAACCGGCGGTGCGCGCCGCGGTCTCGGCCCATGGCGGCGACACCGCTGGCGATGCGCAGGCGTTCGGCGCGCTGCGCGGCTGGAAGGACAATTTCCGCTGAGGCCAGGCCGGGGTTTGGATACTGTCTATGTGGAAAATCTGATTGACGCGATACGCGGTTTTTTTTAGCATCACGCAACCTTTTAGCGTCACGATTTGAGAACTTAATGAAAATTGGTCGATTACTGGCGGTGGTCGCGTGCGCCGCGC
>JABFVP010000324.1 GCA_013362725.1 Cupriavidus sp. | reverse complement strand
CGATAGCGCCTTGCAGGACCTGATCGTCGAGGACGGCGCCGTGCGCGGCGTGCGCGCCGTGCAGGACGGACGCGTGGTGGAGATCCGCGCGCTGCGCGGCGTGATCCTGGCCGCCGGCGGCTTCGAGCGCAACCAGGCCATGCGCGAGCAATACCTGCCGCAGCCGACCCAGGCCGCGTGGAGCGCGACGCCGCCCAACAATACCGGCGACGCCATCCGCGCCGCGCAGGCGGCCGGCGCCGGCGTGGCGCTGATGTCGCATGTGTGGGGCGCGCCCACGGTGCAGGTACAGGGCGAGGAAAAACAGCGCGCGCTGTTTATCGAGCGCGCCATGCCGGGCTGCCTGGTGGTGAACGGGCAGGGCCGCCGCTTCGTCAGCGAGGCCGCGCCGTACTCCGAGTTCGTGCCCGCGATGTACCGCGACCACGAGCAGACCGGATGCAGCGTGCCGGCCTGGATGGTGTTCGATGCCACCTTCCGCCACAAGTACCCGTGCGGGCCGATCCTGCCCGGCTCGGTGATGCCGGACCGCAGCATCCCGGCCAGCCTGTCGGGCATCCTGGTGCGTGCCGACACGCTGGCGCAGCTGGCGCAGAAGATCGGCGTTGATGCCGATGGACTGGCCGCCAGCGTCGCGCGCATGAACGACTACGCCGCCACCGGCGTGGATGCGGAGTTCGGCAAGGGCGACAACCTGTTCGACACCTACTACAGCGACCCTGCGGTACGGCCCAATCCCTGCCTGGCGCCGATCGGCAAGGCGCCGTTCTACGCGGTGCGGCTCGACGCCGGCGATATCGGCACCAAGGGCGGGCTGGTGACCGACGCCAGCGCACGCGTGCTGCGCGATGACGGCAGCGCCATCGCCGGCCTGTTCGCCATCGGCAATACCAGCGCCTCGATGATGGGCACCAGCTATCCCGGCGCCGGCTCCACGCTGGGCCCGGCGATGACCTTCGGCATGATCGCCGCGGACGTGATTTCGCAGCCTGCGCGGCAGCCCGCCGCCACGCACGCCGCTCAACCTGTACAGGAGGCTCTATGAGCGCCAGAACCCAATCCAGTGCGGATTCCAGCGCAGATTCCAGCAACGACACCGGCGGCGCGCTGCGCGATGACATGCTGATGGCGATGCGCCGTATGGCCCGCTCCGTCGCCGTGATCAGCTGCCGCCACGGTGAGCATCGCTATTCGATGTCGGTGACCGCGGTCGATTCGCTGTCGGCCGATCCGCCTTCGCTGCTGATCTGCATCAACCGGAATTCATCGATCTATCCACCGCTCGATGCCGGCGCGGACTTCTGCATCAACCTGCTCGCCGCCGACCATCGCGATATCGCGGTCGATTGCAGCGGCCGGCTCAAGGGCGAAGCGCGCTTCACCAGCGGCGAGTGGGAAGACGACCTGCTGGGCGTGCCGTCCCTGCGCAACGCGCAGGCCAACCTGTTCTGCCAGCAGGACGGCCGCTTCGACTACGGCACCCATGCGGTCTTTATCGGCCGGCTGCGCGAGGTCAGGCTGGCCGGCGAGGTCTCGCCGCTGGTCTACGTCGACGGCGCCTATACCACCTCCGCGCCGCTGGGCGCGCTGTGTTCGGCCTGACCCGGAGCAAGCGCCAGCATGGATTACGACGCCGTCACGCCCGTCCACGCCCCGTTGCGGCTCGATGACCCCGACGCGCATCCCTGGCAGGCCGCCTGCGATGCCGTGGTGGTCGGCTTCGGCGCCGCCGGGGCCTGCGCCGCGCTGGAAGCCGCACAGGGCGGCGCGCGCGTGATCGTCGCGGAACGCTTCGAAGGCGGCGGCGCCAGCACCAAAAGCGGCGGCGTGGTCTATGCCGGCGGCGGCACGCCTTACCAGCGTGCCGCGGGCCATGACGATACGCCGCAGGCCATGGCCGGCTACCTGCGCCAGGAAACCGGGGGCGTGGTCAGCGACGCCACGCTGCAGGACTTCTGCGAGAGCAGCCGCGCGATGCTGGGCTGGCTGGAAGCGCTGGGCGTGCGCTTTGCCGCGACCGTGCCGCCGCGCAAGACCTCGTATCCGGCGCAGCCCTATTACCTGTATTACTCCGGCAATGAAGCGGTGGCCGCCTACGCGCAGCATGCCGCGCCGGCCCCGCGCGGGCACCGCGTGAAGGGCCCCGGCATGTCGGGCCGCACGCTGTATGGCGTGCTGCGCCGCGCGGTGGAGGACAACCGGCAGATCACGGTGATGCGGCAGTGCGCGGCGCGGCGGCTGATCCTGGACCGCGACGGCGCGGTGGTCGGCGTCGAACTGTGGCAGCTGCCGCCGGGCCGTCACCAGAAGCGCCATGCGCGCCTGGCACGGCTGGCCGAGCGCCTGCACAACGCCCTGCCGGCGCTGGCCGACCGTCTGCGTGCGCTGGTGCTGCAGCTGGAGCTGCGCCATGCACAGCCGGTCGCAATACGGACCGCAGCGGTGGTGCTGGCCACCGGCGGCTTTATCTTCAACCGCGCCATGGTGGCGCGCCATGCCGGCAAGTACCAACAGACCTGGCGCCTGGGCGCGACCGGCTGCGATGGCAGCGGCATCCGCCTCGGCGAGTCGGCCGGCGGCGCCACGCGGCACCTGGAGCGCGTGTCGGCGTGGCGCTTCATCAATCCGCCGTTCGCATGGGCGCGCGGCTGCGTGGTCGACGCGCAGGGCGCACGCATCGGCAACGAGGAAACCTATGGCGCCACCCTAGGCCACGCCATCTGCGAACGGCACGGCGGGCGTGCCTGGCTGGTGCTGAACCGCGCGCTGGCGCGCGAGGCGCTGCGCGAATGCCTGGGCGGCCGGCTGTGGGCGTTCCAGGCGGTGCCCGCGGCGCTGCTGCTGTTGGCCGGTGCGCGCCGCGCCGCCAGCATCGAAGCGCTGGCCGGCAAGCTGGGCATGCCAGCGCCCGCGCTGCGCGCGACCCTCGACGCCTATAACGCCGCGGCCCGCGGCGAAACACCGGATCCCGCCGGCAAATCGGCGGCCATGTGCGCGTCGCTCGAGGGCGGGCCGTGGCTGGCCATCGACATCTCGGCCGACAGCAGGGTCTTTCCGTGCCCGGCGATCACGCTGGGCGGGCTGGCGGTTGAGGAATCCAGCGGCCGCGTGCTGGCCACCGCGGGCGGGGCACCGATACCCGGACTCTATGCCGTCGGCCGCACCGCCGTCGGCATCGCATCCAATCACTACGTAAGCGGCCTGTCGCTTGCCGACTGCATCTGGTCGGGACGCAATGCGGGCCGCCATCTCGCACAACAGCCTGCCGGCCACCCCACCAGCGGACAGCAGGCGCATACCCACCAGGAGACTACCCATGAGCCGACGTACTGAAGGAAAGATCGCCATCGTCACCGGGGCCGCCAGCGGCGTCGGCAAGGAAGACGCGTTGCTGCTGGCGCGCGAAGGCGCGCGCGTGGTGCTGACGGACGTGAACGAGGAAGCGGGCCACGCGCTGGCGCGCGAGATCGGCGAGACTGCGCTGTTCGTGCCGCACGACATCGCCAGCGAAGCCGGCTGGCAGCAGGTGATGGCGCGCACCGAGCAACGCTTCGGCGCGCCCAGCGTGCTGGTCAACAACGCCGCCATCCTGATGCTGGGCACGGTCGAGGAAGCGACGCTGGAGCAATGGCAGCGCGTGATGCGCATCAACGCCGACGGCTACTTCCTGGGCTGCAAGTACGGCGTGGCCGCGATGAAGGCGGGCGGCGGCAGCATCGTCAATATGTCGTCGGTGGCGGCGCTGGGCGGCATGGGCGCGTTCTGCGCCTATAGCGCCAGCAAGGGCGCGGTGGCCGCGCTGACGCGCGCCGTGGCGGGCCATTGCAAGCAGAGCGGCTACCGCATCCGCTGCAACTCGATCCACCCGGACGGCATCCTGACGCCGATGACCGCGGCCTTCCTCCCGGGCGGCGCCACCGCGCTGCCCGAGGAAGTCGGCGGCGCCGAGCCGATGCAGCGCATGTGCCATCCGCGCGACGTGGCCCACCTGGTGCTGTTTCTGGCGTCGGACGAATCGCGTTTCATCAACGGCGCGGAACTGCGCATCGACAACGCGCAGACCATCATGGGCGTGGCCTGAGCGCGCTTACCGCAGACAAGGACATCATGGCGCCAGTGCAATTCCATCGGCTGCAGATTGCCGAAGTGGTCGCGGAGACGGACCAGGCGCATTCGCTGGTATTCGCGCTGCCGGACGGGCTGCGCGAGACCTTTGCCTACCGCCCCGGACAGTTCCTGACCTTGCGCGTGCCCGTCGACGGGGTGCCGCTGCAGCGGTGCTATTCGCTGTCCAGCACCCCGGGCGTGGACGGCGCGCTGCGCGTGACCGTCAAGCGCGTGCAGAGCGGGCGCGTGTCCAACTGGATCTGCGACCATCTCGGCGCCGGCGACACGGTCGAGGCAATGCCGCCCGCCGGCGTGTTCACGCCGCCGGCGCTGCAGGGCGATTTCCTGCTGCTGGCGGGTGGCAGCGGCATCACGCCGGTGCTGTCGATCGCCAAGGCGGCGCTGCGCCACGGGCGCGGCGCGGTCACGCTGGTGTATGCCAACCGCGACGAGCGTTCCATCATCTTTCGCGAGGCGCTGGCGGAACTGGCGCGCAGCCATCCCGGCCGCCTGCGCGTGATCCACTGGCTCGACTGCGTGCAGGGCCCGCCCACGCAGCGCCAGATCGAGGAACTGGTGCGGCCGTGGAGCATGGCGCAGTGCTTTGTGTGCGGGCCCGGGCCGTTCATGGACGGTGCCCAAGCCGCACTGCAGGCGCTCGGCGTGCCGCGCGGCCAGCTGCACGTGGAGCGCTTCATGTCGTTGCCCGATGCGCCGGCGGCTACTGCACCGGCCAGCGTGGCCGTGACCGAACCTGTCGTCGCCGCGCCCGCGATGCACGGCGCCGCGCTGACCGTGGAGCTGGACGGCGCGACCCACCAGGTCGGCGTGGCGCCCGACGAAACCGTGCTCGACGCGCTGCAGCGCGCCGGCGTGGCCGCGCCCAATTCCTGCCGCGCCGGCTTGTGCGGCGCCTGCATGTGCCAGGTGACGCAGGGCGACGTGACGCTCGGCGAAAACCATGTGCTCGACCGCGCCGACCTGGAGGCGGGCTGGACCCTGGCCTGCCAGGCGCGCCCGGCCAGCAGCGAGATCCACCTGAAGTTCCCGGATTGACATGACTCCATCTGACACCCTCGACGCCATTGCGGCACCGGCCGGCATCGAAGCCGCGGCCAACGACAGCATCGCCGAGACCATTCCCGAGCTGCTGCGGCGCGCGGCCAGCCGCCACGGCGAGCGCATCGCCATCCAGGAAGACGGGCTGCGCCTGAGCTACGCCGCGCTCGACGACAGCCGGATCCAGGCGGCGCGCGCGCTGATGGCGCTGGGCGTACAGGCCGGCGACCGCGTGGCCCTGTGGGCGCCGAACTTCTCCGAGTGGATCATCGCGGCGCTGGCCACGCACAGCGTGGGCGCGGCGCTGGTGCCGCTCAATACGCGCATGAAAGGGGCGGAAGCCGGCGCGGTGCTGGCCGACAGCGGCGCGCGGCTGCTGTTCTGCGTCGACGGCTTCCTCGGCGAAAGCTATCCGCAGATGCTGGCGCCGCATCGCCCCGCCGCGCTCGAGCGGCTGGTAATCCTGCGCCCGGGGCAGGGGCGGGCCGCCGGCGCGGACGAGCTGGCATGGGACGACTTCCTCGCGCTTGCGCCGCGCACCGACATGGCCGCGTTTGCCGCACGCGAAGCCGGCGTGCGCGGCGACACGCCGATGGACATCATGTTCACCTCGGGCACCACCGGCCGGCCCAAGGGCGTGATGACCGCGCATGCGCAGAACCTGCGCGCCACCGACGGCTGGGCCGCCATCACCGGGGTGCGGGCCGGGGACCGCTACCTGATCGTCAATCCGTTCTTCCATACCTTCGGCTACAAGGCCGGATGGCTGGCGGCGCTGTCGCGCGGCGCCACGGTGCTGCCCCACCTGGTGTTCGACGCCGAGGCCGTGATGACGCGCGTGGAGAACGAAGGCATTACGGTGCTGCCCGGACCGCCGACGCTGTACCAGACCCTGCTGAACGCACCGCGCCTGCGCGAATTCGACCTGTCTTCGCTGCGCGTGGCGGTGACCGGCGCCTCGGCAATCGCCCCGGCGCTGATCCAGCGCATGCGCGACGAACTCGGCTTCGACACCATCATCACCGGCTACGGCCTGACCGAATCGTGCGGCTTCGCCACGCTGACGCGCGCCGGCGATGACGCCGAAACCGTCGCCGGCACCTCCGGCCGCGCGATGCCGGGCATCGAGATCCGCTGCATCGATGCGCAGGGCCAGCCGGTCGCCACCGGCCAGCCGGGCGAAGTGCTGGTGCGCGGCTACAACGTGATGCAGGGCTATTTCGGTCTGCCTGAAGCGACCGCCGAAGCCATCGACAGCGACGGCTGGCTGCATACCGGCGACGTCGGCACGCTCGATGCGCGCGGCTACCTGCGCATCACCGACCGCATCAAGGACATGTTTATCGTCGGCGGCTTCAACTGCTATCCGGCCGAGGTGGAAAAGCTGCTGGTGGCCCATCCGGCGGTGGCCCAGGTGGCGGTGGTGGGCATGCCGCACGACCGGCTGGGCGAGGTTGGCCGCGCCTACGTGGTGCTGCGCCACGGCGCACGCGTCGACGCCGACACGCTGATCGCCTGGGCGCGCCGGCACATGGCCAACTACAAGGTGCCGCGCGAGGTGCTGTTCGTGACGTCGCTGCCGGTCAGTGCGGCGGGCAAGGTGCTGAAGTACCAGTTGCGGGCATCGTGACGGGGGGATACGCGATGACGGACATGAAGTCGCTTGCCGAACGGCTGGACCGGCTGGAGGCCGCGGAGGCGATCCGTGCGCTCAAGCTGCGCTATTTGCGCGCGTGCGACGACAAAGACCCCGAGGCGATGCGGGCGTGCTTTGTCGCCGAGGGAGCGCATATCTACTATGACCGGATCGGGACTTTTGCGGGACGCGACCTGCTGGTGCAGTGCTTCACGGAGCTGGCCTGCCGGCCTACACTGCGGGAGATGCATTTCGCGGGGCAGGGGGATATCTGCGTGCGGGAGGATGGCACGGCGCAAGGGAACTGGGACCTGGCCTACCTGGCGCTGGATGATGCCAGCGGGACGCGGACTTTCCTGACTGGGCGATATGTGGATGTGTATGTGCGGGAGCAGCGGGCCTGGTTGATTCGGTCGACGGTGTTTTCGACGGGGTTGTTGTCGGTTGGGGAGTAGGTTGACTTGCTCGAGCTGGCTGGCGCTAGCTGGC
>JABFVP010000158.1 GCA_013362725.1 Cupriavidus sp. | reverse complement strand
GATGTCGGCGGGCTTCGGCTTCCTGCTCGGCTTCCCGGTGCTGCGCCTGCGCGGCGATTACCTGGCGATCGTCACGCTCGGCTTCGGCGAGATCATTCGCCTGCTGCTGAACAACCTGACCAGCCTGACCGGCGGCCCCGACGGCGTCTCGGGCATCCCCAAGCCCAGCGTGTTCGGCATCGAGATGGCGCGCAGCGCCAGCGTCGAGGGCACGCGCACGTTCCACGAACTGATCGGCCTCGATTACGCCAGCCAGCACATGGTGATCTTCCTGTACCTGATCGCGCTGCTGCTGGTCGGCTTCACGCTGTTCGTCACCAGCCGCCTGATCCGCATGCCGATGGGCCGCGCCTGGGAGGCGCTGCGCGAGGATGAGATCGCCTGCCGCTCGCTGGGCCTGAACCCGACCCGCATCAAGCTGTCGGCGTTCACGCTGGGGGCGTCGTTCGCCGGCCTGGGCGGCGCGTTCTTTGCCGCGCGCCAGGGCCTGGTCAATCCGGAATCGTTCACCTTCATCGAATCGGCGCTGGTGCTGGCCGTGGTGGTGCTGGGCGGCATGGGCTCGCAGCTGGGCGTGATCCTGGCGGCGATCCTGCTGACGGTGCTGCCCGAAGTGGCGCGCGGCTTTGCCGAATACCGCATGCTGATCTTCGGCCTGGTGATGGTGCTGATGATGATGTGGCGTCCGCAGGGCCTGCTGCCCGCGAGCCGCCCGCACGTGGAGCTGCCCCGATGAATGCGCCAATGATGAATGCGCCGATCAATGCATCGGCAGAACTGCTCCGGGTGTCGGGCCTGCAGATGCGCTTCGGCGGCCTGCTGGCTGTCGACGGCATCGATTTCGATGTGCGCAAGGACGAGGTCTTCGCCATCATCGGCCCGAACGGCGCCGGCAAGACCACGGTGTTCAACTGTGTCGGCGGCTTCTACAAGCCGACCGCGGGCGACGTCACGCTCGATGGCCACGCCATCGCCGGGCTGCCGAGCCACATGGTGGCGCGCAAGGGCCTGGTGCGCACCTTCCAGAACATCCGCCTGTTCAAGAACCTGACCGTGGTCGAGAACTTGCTGGTGGCGCAACACCGCCAGGTGCAAGCCGGCCTGCTGCGCGGGCTGTTTGCCACGCCGGCCTACCGTCGCGCGGAGCGAGAAGCGCTGGAGCGCGCAGCGGTCTGGCTCGAGCGCATGAACCTGACCTCGGTCGCCAACCGCGAGGCCGGCACGCTTTCCTATGGCCACCAGCGCCGGCTCGAGATCGCGCGCTGCATGATCACCCGGCCGCGCCTGCTGATGCTGGACGAGCCCGCCGCCGGCCTCAATCCACAGGAAAAGCTAGAGCTGTCGCAGCTGATCGACCAGTTGCGCAAGGAGTTCGGCATTGCCGTGCTGCTGATCGAGCACGACATGAGCCTGGTGATGGGCGTGTCCGACCGCATCCTGGTAATGGAGCACGGCAAGCCCATCGTGATCGGCAAGCCGGAAGAAGTGCGCAACGACCCGCGCGTGATCAAGGCCTACCTGGGAGAGGACTGATGCTGAAGCTGGAACAGGTCCATACCCACTACGGCGCCGTCGAGGCGCTGTCGGGCGTATCGATCGACGTGAAGAAGGGGGAGATCGTCACCCTGATCGGCAGCAACGGCGCCGGCAAGACGACGCTGATGATGACCGTGTGCGGCACGCCGCGCGCCTCGAGCGGGCGCGTGCTGTTCGAAGGGCAGGACATCACCCATCGCTCGACCCACGAGATCATGCGCTTGGGGCTCGCGATCTCGCCGGAGGGCCGGCGCGTGTTCCCGAGCCTGACGGTGCTGGAAAACCTGAAGATGGGTGCGTTCTTCGCCAGGCGCGACGAGATCGAGGCGGGCATCGAGCACGTGTTCAAGCTGTTCCCGCGCCTGAACCAGCGCGCCGGCCAGCGCGCCGGCACCATGTCGGGCGGCGAGCAGCAGATGCTGGCGATCGGCCGCGCGCTGATGAGCCGGCCGCGCCTGCTGCTGCTGGACGAACCCACGCTCGGCCTGGCGCCGCTGATCATCGCGCAGATCTTCGACATCATCCGCACCATTCGTGACGAAGGCGTCACCGTGTTCCTGGTCGAGCAGAACGCCAACAAGGCACTGCAGGTGGCGGACCGGGGCTATGTGCTGGAGACCGGCAAGGTGGTGCTGGCCGATAGCGGCGCCAACCTGCTCGCCAACGACCGGATCAAGGCGGCATATCTCGGCGGCTGACGAAGCCGCCTTAAAGCGCGGAAAGCGGAGATCGGTTTTTGAACTCCCAAAGACGCGAACGGGGAGGGCGGTTTTGGGTGTGCCCAAGGCGCCCGAACTGGCCCAAGCAAGGTGTTCTCCCTCTCCCCTCAGGGGGAGAGGGTTGGGGAGAGGGGTGGGCTAGCTAGGTATCGCAACAAGCGAAGCCTTCGGTTTTAACCCACGGGCGTCAGCCTTTGACCCTCCTGCCCTCTCCCCCGGCCCCTCTCCCGCTATGCGGGAGAGGGGAGCTTGCTGCCCGCATCGGAAGCAAGCAGGCGAAACCTTTTCGCCATCCGCGAAATCCCCCTTTCGCCAATCACATTACATTTCCACCCCGGCCCGGCCCGGCCCGGCCCCAGAGCGGTGGCATAATCGATTGCCAAGTCAAGCATCGCAGCAACGCTTGAAATAACGCTCGCTTCAGGCGGCTTCCGGCGCGATCTTCATCGTCGCGTCCGGCTCGTCACCGCGACCGAAGCGGACAACCACCCCTGCAAACTACTGCGCGGTCCCCGCGGTCCGGCCTGCCAAGGCACGGTCATCGGTCCCGCCATCGCATCATGGCCAAGACGCTCTACGACAAACTCTGGGATGACCACACCGTCCACGTCGAGGAAGACGGCACCACGCTGCTCTATATCGACCGCCACCTGCTGCATGAAGTGACCAGCCCGCAGGCGTTCGAGGGCCTGAAGCTGGCAGAGCGTCCGGTGTGGCGCATCAGCGCCAACCTGGCGGTGTCGGACCACAACGTGCCGACCACCGACCGCAGCCAGGGCATTGCCGATCCGGTGTCGAAGCTGCAGGTCGATACGCTCGATGCCAACTGCGACAGCTACGGCATTACCCAGTTCAAGATGAACGACCACCGCCAGGGCATCGTGCACGTGATCGGGCCGGAGCAGGGCGCGACGCTGCCGGGCATGACGGTGGTGTGCGGCGACTCGCATACCAGCACGCATGGCGCCTTCGGCGCGCTGGCGCATGGCATCGGCACCTCGGAAGTCGAGCACGTGCTGGCCACGCAGACGCTGCTGGGCAAGAAGGCCAAGAACATGCTGGTCCGGGTGGAAGGCAAGCTGCCGCGCGGCTGCACCGCCAAGGACATCGTGCTGGCCGTGATCGGCAAGATCGGCACCGCCGGCGGCACCGGCTACACCATCGAGTTTGCCGGCTCGGCCATCCGCGACCTGACCATGGAAGGCCGCATGACGGTCTGCAACATGGCGATCGAGGCCGGCGCGCGCGCCGGCCTGGTGGCGGTCGACGATGTCACGCTCGAATACGTCAAGGGCCGCCCGTACGCGCCGCAGGGCGTGGAGTGGGAGCAGGCCGTGGCCTACTGGCGCACGCTGCATTCGGATGCCGGCGCCAAGTTCGACCAGGTGGTCGAGCTGCGCGCGGAAGACGTGCGCCCGCAGGTGACCTGGGGCACGTCGCCGGAAATGGTGATCAGCATCGAAGACCGCGTGCCGGATCCGGAGAAGGAAAAGGACCCGAACAAGCGCAACGCGATGGAGCGCGCGCTCGAATACATGGGCCTGCAGCCCAACGTGCCGGTCGAAAGCATCAGCATCGACAAGGTCTTCATCGGTTCCTGCACCAACAGCCGCATCGAAGACATGCGCGCCGCCGCCTGGGTGGTGCAGAAGCTGGGCCGCAAGATTGCATCGAACGTAAAGCTGGCGATGGTGGTGCCGGGCTCGGGCCTGGTCAAGGAGCAGGCCGAGCGCGAGGGCCTGGACCAGATCTTCAAGGCCGCCGGCTTTGAATGGCGCGAGCCGGGCTGCTCGATGTGCCTGGCGATGAACGCCGACCGCCTCGATGCCGGCGAGCGCTGCGCCTCGACCTCGAACCGCAACTTCGAAGGCCGCCAGGGCGCGGGCGGGCGCACTCACCTGGTGAGCCCGGCGATGGCCGCCGCGGCCGCCATCGAAGGCCACTTCGTCGATATCCGCAAGCTGGGCTGAACAAGCAAGGACAGAGCAAATGGAAAAGTTCACCGTACACAGCGGCCTGGTCGCGCCGCTCGACCGCGAGAACGTCGACACCGACGCCATCATCCCGAAGCAGTTCCTGAAGTCGATCCAGCGCACCGGCTTCGGTCCCAACCTGTTCGACGAGTGGCGCTACAAGGATGTGGGGCAGCCCGGCATGGACAACAGCAAGCGTCCGCTGAACCCGGACTTCGTGCTGAACCAGCCGCGCTACCAGGGCGCGTCGATCCTGCTGACGCGCCGCAATTTCGGCTGCGGCAGCTCGCGCGAGCACGCGCCTTGGGCGCTGACGCAATACGGCTTCCGCGCCGTGATCGCGCCCAGCTTCGCCGACATCTTCTTCAACAACTGCTACAAGAACGGCTTGCTGCCGGTGGTGCTGAGCGAGCAGCAGGTCGAGCACCTGTTCAACGAGACCAATGCGTTCAACGGCTACCAGCTCACCATCGACCTGGACAAGCAGGTGGTGCTGACGCCGTCGGGGCAAGGCTACGAATTCGACATCGCCCCGTTCCGCAAGTACTGCATGCTGAACGGCTTCGACGATATCGGCCTGACCCTGCGCCATGCCGACAAGATCAAGGCCTTCGAGGCCGAGCGCGTGGCGAAGATGCCGTGGCTGAACAACCGCCTGGTCGGATAAGGCTCTACGAGGAAAGACAACAATGAAGATTGCAGTCCTGCCGGGTGACGGCATCGGTCCCGAAATCGTTGCAGAGGCCGTCAAGGTCCTGAACGCGCTCGACGAGAAGTTCGAACTGGAAACCGCGCCGGTGGGCGGCGCCGGCTACGAGGCCGAAGGCCATCCGCTGCCGGAGAACACGCTCAAGCTGGCCAAGGAGGCCGACGCCATCCTGTTCGGCGCCGTCGGCGACTGGAAGTACGACAGCCTGGAGCGCGCACTGCGCCCGGAGCAGGCCATCCTGGGCCTGCGCAAGCACCTGCAGCTGTTCGCCAACTTCCGCCCGGCGATCTGCTATCCGGAGCTGACCGGCGCCTCGAGCCTGAAGCCCGAGCTGGTGGCCGGACTCGACATCCTGATCGTGCGCGAGCTCAACGGCGACATCTACTTCGGCCAGCCGCGCGGCCTGCGCGAAGCGCCGGACGGCCTGTTCCAGGGCGCGCGCGAAGCCTTCGACACGATGCGCTACAGCGAGCCGGAAATCCGCCGTATCGCACACGTGGCGTTCCAGGCCGCGGCCAAGCGCGGCAAGAAGCTGTGCAGCGTCGACAAGGCCAACGTGCTCGAGACCTTCCAGTTCTGGAAGGACATCGTGATCGATGTCAGCAAGGAGTATCCGGAGGTCGAGCTGTCGCACATGTACGTCGACAACGCCGCGATGCAGCTGGTCAAGGCGCCCAAGAGCTTCGACGTGATCGTCACCGGCAATATGTTCGGCGACATCCTGTCGGACGAGGCCGCGATGCTGACCGGCTCGATCGGCATGCTGCCGTCGGCGTCGCTCGATGCCAACAACAAGGGCCTGTACGAGCCCTCGCACGGCTCGGCGCCGGACATCGCCGGCAAGGGCGTGGCCAATCCGCTGGCCACTATCCTGTCGGCGGCGATGATGCTGCGTTACTCGCTGAACCGCGCCGAGCAGGCCGACCGCATCGAGAACGCCGTGAAGAAGGTGCTGGCCCAGGGCTATCGCACCGGCGACATCCTGACGCCGGGCTGCAAGCAGGTCGGTACCCGCGAGATGGGCGAGGCCGTGCTGGCGGCACTGTAAGTCACACGCAAGCCACATCCACAAGGGGCACCGCAATAGCGGTGCCCTGCGTTTTATTTGTCCCCAATTTGCACGCTGCGGCAGCGCCGCAAAATCGTGTAGACTCTGCCGATGGCCCGATCTTCCCAGTCCACCCTGACTGCTGTTGTCGCCCTGACCGCTACCCGCGGCCCGGTTGGCACGATTTCGCTCGGCCAGACCGCAACGACGATTAAAACCATTATTAAAACCGCGATCGCCTAGATCCGTTCGTCGTGCCTGCCCGTCTTCCCCGCGCAGCCACGCCGGGCGAGGAAAATGGCGGGGAAGTAAAAATCACATCCGAGGTAAATCATGATTGTAGGTCTCGTCGGTTGGCGGGGAATGGTCGGCAGCGTCCTGATGCAGCGCATGCAGGAAGAGCGTGATTTCGACCATATCGAGCCCGTCTTCTTCAGCACGTCCAACGCCGGCGGCAAGGCGCCCGCCATGGCCAAGAACGAAACCACGCTCAAGGATGCCAACGACATCGAGGCACTGAAGAAGTGCGACGTGGTGCTGACCGCCCAGGGCGGCGACTACACCAACGAGGTTTTCCCCAAGCTGCGCGCGGCGGGCTGGAAGGGCTACTGGATCGACGCGGCGTCGTCGCTGCGGATGAAGGACGATGCCATCATCGTGCTCGATCCGGTCAACCAGGGTGTGATCAAGGACGCGCTGTCCAAGGGCGTCAAGAATTTCATTGGCGGCAACTGCACGGTCAGCTGCATGCTGATTGGCCTCGGCGGCCTGTTCCAGGCCGACATGGTCGAATGGATGACCTCGATGACCTACCAGGCCGCCTCGGGCGGCGGCGCCCAGCACATGCGCGAACTGCTGACCCAGTTCGGCACGCTGAATGCGTCGGTCAAGCCGCTGCTGGACAACCCGGCGTCGGCCATCCTGGAGATCGACCGCCAGATCCTGGCGACCCAGCACGGCCTGTCGGCGGAAGAGACCAAGCAGTTCGGCGTGCCGCTGGCCGGCAACCTGATCCCCTGGATCGACAAGGACCTGGGCAACGGCCAGTCCAAGGAAGAGTGGAAGGGCGGCGCCGAGACCAACAAGATCCTGGGCCGCGGCGAGGGCTTCCTGGGCGCGACCGGCGCCACGCCGATCGCCGTCGACGGCCTGTGCGTGCGCATCGGCGCGATGCGCTGCCACTCGCAGGCGCTGACCATCAAGCTGCGCCGCGATGTGCCGCTGGACGAGATCGAAGGCATGCTGGCCGCCCACAACCCGTGGGCCAAGGTGGTGCCGAATACGCGCGCGGCCAGCTTGACCGGCCTGACCCCCGCGGCCGTGACCGGCACGCTGACCATCCCGGTC
>JABFVP010000208.1 GCA_013362725.1 Cupriavidus sp. | reverse complement strand
AGCCACGCCGGCCAGCCCGGCCGTGAACGAGGGGCCGCAATCGCCGCATCGGTACGACTATCCGGCTTCGGAACCGAAGGCGCCGAAGAGCCGCAGATAAACGAGGCAGGCGCGGCCGGGCCGCGCGCTCTCAGAGACCCGAGGGCCAGGTCTCAGGCGCGCCCGGCGCGGGCGCTTCCGGTAGCGCCGGGACCGCGGTGGTGCGATCGAACCAAGCCAGCACATCGAACTGCCGCGGCAGGATGGCGCGCGCATAGTGGCTCTGCAGTTCGGTCTCCGGACGATAGATCACGCCAATAAAGCGCTCCTGCCGCGTCGGCATCAGCAGCTCGCGCAATTCCGCGTGCACGGCGCTGCCATTGCCGCTGTCGACACCATCACCGCGCAAATCCGTCCAGCCTTGCGCATGGCCGGCGGCGTGGAAGAGGTGCTCGTAGCTGTCTGTTCGCGCGGGGCGCACCTGCTTGACTTCCATGGGGCCGTCCCAATCGGAGGCCGCCGCGACGGTGCCGTCATAGGTGCTGAAGCCAACCAGCGCGGCGGCGTCGCCGAATGCCTGCCGGCATAGCTGGCCGATATTCAGCTGGCCCTGGCTGATGCCCATCTCGGTCTGCGCAGCATCACCGATATGCGAGTTGTGCGCCCACACCACCGCGCGTGCTTCTGGCCCATGGGCGTGCAGCAACTGCTCCAGCGTTTCGAACATATGCGTGTCGCGCAGGTTCCAGCTGTCGTCGCTGCCGTGGTACATGACGCGATAGTAGCGCTCGGCCGACGCCACCAGGCGCGCATTCTGCGCGGCGTCCAGGAAGTCCTCGTGGCCGTCGCGCGCATAGGCCAGGCGCTTGTCGAGCAAGGCCTGCAGTTGTTCGACCACCGCGTCCTCGCAGTCCGCATGGGTGCCGTGCAGCACGGCGCGGCCGTAGCGCGCCGGGTCGCGCCGCCACGGTTCGAGGCAGCCGTAGCGTTCGCGCGCGGCCTGCGCGGCGCGCGGATCGACGCCTTCCAGGTAAGCCAGCACCGCCGCCATCGAGGCGCCCAGGCTGTAGATATCGAGGCCGAAGAAGCCGGCACGCCGGGCCGGCTCCTGCGCGGCATTGTGCGCGTGCAGCCAGCGGATAAAGCGCGCCACCTCGAGGTTGCGCCACATCCAGACCGGGAAGCGCGTAAAGGCGGCGCCAGGGGATTCGGCGGGCCGCGGCGGGCGGCCGCGCACATGGCGGTCGACCGCGGCGGCGTCGGGCCAGTCTGCTTCCACCGCGATGATGCGGAAGCCATGGCGCGCGACCAGCTGCGCGGTCAGGGCAGCGCGCGCATGATAGAACTCGGCGCTGCCGTGCGTGCTTTCGCCCAGCAGCACCACGCGATGGCGGCCGAGCCGATCGGCCAGCGCTGCCGCACCGTTGGCAAACGGTCCGGTGAACGGGCTCTCGGCCGCATGGTCAATCGCCGGCCACGGCACGGTCGTGGCCGCGATCGCGGCCACGGTGTGCAGGTCGGCCCGGTGTTGTGGCATGGTGGCGCATGTTGCCGGCAGCGTGCCGGCGTCCTCGGCGCTGCGGCAGGCAGCGCGGATCAGCCGTGAATGGTGCGCGGATCGTGGCCGAAGCTGTTGCGCGAGCGGATCTGGCCGTCGCGGCCATGGATCAGCAACTCGACATGCTCGCGCTGGGCCTGCGAGGTGCCGGCGGCGACCGCCTCTTCCTGCGTGGCGTGGTGCGATTCGGCGTAGCGTGCGCCTTCATGGATGACGTCCCAGCCTTCGTCGTGCGGAACGACGTGTATGTTGCTGCCCATGTCGGGTCTCCTCGGATATCGGTCCTTTTATTGTGGTCGATCTGCGCGCGCTGTCTATCCGGCGGCGTCTGACAGCCGCGAAGCGCTTCCGGTTCCACTTTCCGGTGGAAATCCCTGGTTATTTGTCGGGCCTCTTGTAAGCTGGACTTGGATCGCAATCAGAGGAGCGGACCATGCGTGCAAGATTTGCCAGGGGGCTGACGCAGTCGCCGGTGACCGTGGTGGCCCGGGCGTTCGACGGAGAAGCGGTGCGCACTCCCCAGGTGGGCGACCTGGTGACGGTGTATAGCCAGGACCAGGACACCGAATTCAATATCCGCCTGTGCGAGGCCGTCGAGCCCGGCCGCTGGCGCGGGGTGGTCTACGCCATCGGCCGCGGACAGGACGTGCTGGTCACCGCCGAGGGACTGGAAATCGACGACGTGGTCGAGGTGATGCGGGAGGAAATCGCCTCCGTGATTCCCTGCGCCCGATCCCACTGAACGCCGCGCCCGCACGGGTGCGGAACATCCGGAATTGAAGTTGCCCGAGGCCGGGCTCATGCCGGCCGGGCGGGCTGTTTCGGCACGCCCAGCCACATGGCCAGGCCGCTTGCCAGCAGCAGCGCCGCCAGCAGGTAGAGGGCATGGTCCAGGCTGCCGGTGCGCGTCTTGATCTGCCCGATCACCCACGGGCTGACGATGCCGCTGGTGATGCCGATGCTGCTGATGAAGGCAATCCCGGCAGCGGTGCCCGCCCCGGGCAGATAGCCCGGCGGCAGCGCCCAGAACACCGGCAGCGCGGCAAAGATCAGCACCGCCGCCACCGACAGGATGGCCAGCATCGCCGCCAGCCCGGGCAGCGGCAAGGTCAGCGCCGCCAGCGCCAGCGCGCCGCCCGCGGTGCACAGCAGGAAATGGCGATGGCGCTCGCCGCTGCGGTCCGAATGCCGCGCGATCAGGATCAGGCCGACCGCGCCCACCGCGTTCGGCACCACCGAATACAGGCTTACCGACATCACGTCGGTCACGCCGAAGTCGCGGATCATCAGCGGCATCCAGAAGCTGAGCGCGAGCGAGCCGCAGGTCAGCGAAAAATAGATAAAGGCGAACAGGTACACGCGCGGGTTGCGCAGCACCTGGCGCAGCGCGTGCAGCGAATGGCCGCCGCCCTGGGTGTGCGCGGCGGTGTCGCGCAGCAGGTGGGCGCGCTCGCGCTCGCTCAGCCAGCCGGCCTGCTGCGGCCCGTCGACCAGCAGGCGAGCGGCCGCCAGCCCCAGCAGCACCGCCGGCGCGCCTTCGATCGCGAACATCCAGTTCCAGCCCTCCAGCCCCAGCACGCCGGCCATGTCGCGCATGATCCAGCCGGACACCAGCCCGCCCAGCACGCCCGCCACCGCCACGCCGGCAAAGAAGATCGCCATCACCGCGGCGCGCCGGCGCGCGGGGAACCAGTAGGTCAGGTACAGCACGATGCCGGGGAAGAAGCCGGCTTCGAACACGCCAAGCAGGAAGCGCAGCGCGTAGAACTGCGCCGGCGTCGACACCGCCATCATCGCCACCGACACGGTGCCCCACAGCACCATGATGCGGGTAAAGGTGCGGCGCGCGCCGAAGCGCGCCAGCAGCATGTTGCTCGGCACCTCGCACAGCACGTAGCCGACGTAGAACACCGCGGCGCCGAGGCCGTACATGGCGTCGCTGAAGCCCAGGTCGTGCTTCATCTGCAGCTGCGCGAAGCCGATGTTGATGCGGTCCAGGAACGACACCACGTAGCAGACGAACAGGAAGGGAATGATGCGCAGCCAGACCTTGCGGTAGAGCGCGTCCTGGTCGCGCGCGGCGAGTGCTGCGGGGGCTGGGGCGGCCGGGGCCGAAGGCGCCAGGCTGGATAGGGACGAAAGCTTCCCTGAGACCGGATGGCTCATCGATGTTGTCTCCGTGCGGTGGTGGCTGCGGCGGCAGGCAGCCGGGCGGTTGCCGCCAGTGGGCCGCGTCTGGTGCGCGTTGGCCCGGGATGGGTTGAAGAAAAGCGCGTGGCGCAGGCGCGGACCGGCCGCGCGTGCGCCCGGCTATCCGGTCACGCCGGCGTGGTGTCGGCGCTGCCGACGACGCCGGCGCGCGCTTCGGCCATGGCGGCGAGCAGCACATCTTGGTCGCCGATATGGTTGGCCAGCAGCAGGATCAGCTGCGCGTTGGCGGCCTGGCTCTGGGATTCGTCGAGGTCGCGGTGCATCTCGATCAGCGCTTCGTAGAAGTCGTCGGGGCGCGCCAGGTTGGGCTGGGTGTTGAGCAGGTTGGGCATGGCTATCTCCGTGGGGCAGGGCTGGCGTCGGGGCAATCAGGCGGCCATGCGGCCCGGCTGCGGCGTGCGCAGTTCGGCGCCGGTGGCGCGCGCCAGCGCAGCGCGGATCGCGGCCGGGTCGGGACGGTGCCAGCGTGCGCACACATGCTGGTCCGGACGGACCAGGTAGCAGGTGCCGGGCGTGGCGCCGTAGCGCGCCGCCGCCAGGCCTTCGTCGTCGCGCAGCACGGTGGCTTGGCTGCAGGTCATGGGTGGTTGCGCGGCGTCGGTGACATAGACCAGCCGCAGCGGCGTGCCGGCCTGCTGCAGGGCGGCCAGGTCGGCCAGGGTGGCGCCATCGATGGCCTCCGGATTGCCGAACACCAGCAAGGTGAAATCGCCGCCCAGGTAAGACAGCAGCCAGCCCGGGCCGTCCACACCGGACACCGGCGCATCGCAGCAGACGGCACCGGGCACCAGCTTGCCGCCAGCATCCGGGGCGGCGTCATCGGTGTTCAGTGGCGAGCCATGCAGCACCGCCGGCACCGACAGCCTGCCGCTGTTGACCAGCCCGCGCGCAAACGCATGGCGCCTGGACAGCGCCAGCACCGCGTCGCGGAACACGCGGCTGGCGGCGCTCTTGGGCGTGATGAAGTCGGTCGAGCGGGTCGAGTTGCGGATGTTCTCGTCGGCGGCGAATTCGCGCTCGCTGGCGTAGGTGTCGAGCAGCCGGTCGCTGGCATGGCCTTGCAGCACGTAGGCCAGCTTCCACGCCAGGTTCTCGGCGTCCTGGACACCGCTGTTGGCGCCGCGCGCGCCGAACGGCGAGACGCCGTGCGCGGCATCGCCGGCGAACAGGACATTGCCGTGGCGGAAGCTATCCATGCGTTGGCAGGAGAAGGTGTAGACGCTGACCCATTCCAGTTCGAACTTGGCGTCCTTGCCCAGCAGCGCCTGCACCCGCGGGATCACGCGCTCGGGCGATTTTTCCAGCACCGGGTCGGCGTCCCAGCCCAGCTGGAAGTCGATGCGCCAGACATTGTCCGGCTGCCGGTGCAGCAGCACCGACTGGTGGGGGTGGAAGGGCGGATCGAACCAGAACCAGCGCTCGGCCGGGAATTCGGCCTCCATTTTGACGTCGGCAATCAGGAAGCGGTCGCGGAAGGTACGGCCCTTGCTGTCCAGGCCCAGCAGCGTGCGCATCGGGCTGCGCGAGCCGTCGGCGGCCACCACGTAGCGCGCGGCCAGCGGGTAGCAGCCGTCGGGGGTCTCGACCGTCAGCACGACGCCGGCATCGGCGCCGCCGCGGCTTTCCACGCCGACCACCTTGTTGTGCCAGCGGATCTCGAT
This sequence comes from Cupriavidus sp., assembly GCA_013362725.1. GTDB lineage: Bacteria > Pseudomonadota > Gammaproteobacteria > Burkholderiales > Burkholderiaceae > Cupriavidus. Next base: position 1,935 of record JABFVP010000208.1, on the reverse strand, counting down.
ATTGGGCAGCGCCTGCGCGCGCTCCAGCAGATAGCCCTCGAGGTAGTACTGCTGCAGGTTGATGAAGGCCGGGCGGCGGTGGCCGCTCTCGGGCAGTAGGTCGAAGCTGTAGACCTGCTCGTCGCGCAGGAACACCCTGCCGACATGCCAGCGCACGCCCTTTTCGACCATGCGCTCGGCGCAGCCGAGGCGGTCGAAGATATCTAGCGTGCGCTTGGAAAAGCAGATCGCGCGCGACCCGGTGGACAGCGTGCAGTCGTCGTCCACCAGCACCACGGGCACGCCGCGTTGCGCCAGGTCGATGGCGGTGGCCAGGCCCACCGGGCCGGCCCCGACCACGGCCACCGGATGCACGGCCGCGGGCGCGGCCTCAGCGGATTGCCCGGCGCGCTGCTGTTCCGCGCAGGGCTGGTAGGCGAACGTCAGCCGCTGGTAGTCGATGCTGCTCATGCTTGTGTCTCCTCCACCTGAAAAACTCTGTTGTGCGATGGCTTGCCGAGGTGCCGTCGTCAATCCTGCAGCGCTGCCCACATCTCCTGGTCGCGCTGGGCGGTCCAGATGCGCGGATGGCGCATGCCGCTGGCCTCGTCGTAGGCGCGCGAGACGTCGAAGGGCAGGCAGTGCTCGTAGATAAAGACGTGGCCGAATTTCGGGTCCATGGCGCGGCGCGTGTGCGCCATCGCGGCCTTCAGGTCGAGCCTTTCCGCCACCGCTTCCTGGCCGGCCTTGAACAGCGTGGTGACGAAGTCCTTGGTGTAGGCGATGCCCTGCTTCACTTCGTCCGGCGTGGTCAGCGCGGGGCCGCGGCCCGGCACCAGCTTCTCGGGGTTCAGCGCCTGCAGCGCATCGAGCGTTGCCGGCCATTCGGCCAGCTGCGCGTCGCCGCAGTAGCAGGCGGCGTCGTACTCGACCAGGTCGCCGGAGAACAGCACCTTCTGCTGCGGCAGCCACACCACGGTGTCGCCCTTGGTATGGCCCGAGCCCAGATGGGCGATGCGCACTTCCAGCTTGCCCAGGAACAGGGTGATTTCCTGGTCGAACACCAGCGTCGGCCAGGTCAGGCCGGGCACGGTCTCGACGCCGGCGAACAGGCGCGGGAAGCGTTCGATCTCGGACTTCATGTCGGCCTCGCCGCGCTCGACGATCATCTCGTAGGTGCCGCGGCTGGCGATGATCTGCTGCGCGCCCTCGGCAAAGTAGGCCGACGCGCCCAGCACGCGCACCGCGTGGTAGTGCGACAGCACCACGTACTTGATCGGCTTGTCGGTGATGGCGCGGATGCGCGCGATCAGGTCCTGCGCCATCGCCGGCGTGGCGGTGGTGTCGACGATCAGCACGCCGTCATCGCCGATCACCACGCCGGAGTTGGGATCGCCCTCGGCGGTATAGGCCCACGCGTTCTCGGACAGCTGGGTGAAGGTGATCTGCTTGGCTTCCAGGTCGGCCTGCGATGCGAATGCCTTGGACATGGCGTCTTTCCTTTTGTGGGTAGGGCAAGACGGCGCGGTACGGGGATCCCGGTGATGCCTGCGTGGCACTGGCTGTCTCGCCCCCGTTCATTGGATTTCCGGATGTCGCACGGCCGGGGGTGCCGTGTCGCGACGGGGTAATGCCATCTTAGGAAAGGTCAGGAAATTAATCAATAGCGAAATGATTAGCCTATGACAAATAATTGGGACGACACCCGTTTGCCGGATCGAGATGGGGGTAAACCCGCGTGCGGCGGGATTGGGGAGGCGTTCGATTAATATCCGGTTTTTCCGATCACACAGGACGCTGATGGCCAGGCCCAGGACAGGGACAGCGGTAACGCCGGCGGGCGCACCGGCGGCGCATGCCGACAAGGCGCAGCGCGGCATCCAGAGCGTGGAGGTGGGTGCGCGCCTGCTCGCGGCGCTGGCCGCGGCGCGCGTGCCGATGCCGCTGGCGGCGCTG
>JABFVP010000623.1 GCA_013362725.1 Cupriavidus sp. | reverse complement strand
CAGGCGGCGCGCGAGGAAGCCGCGCGCGCCGCGGCGCAGGCAGCCACCGACGCGGCCGTCGCCGCCGCGGTGCGACAGGCCCAGACCCTGCTGATCGACAAGCCGCTGCGCTCCGGCCAGCAGGTCTACGCGCATGGCGACGTGGTCATCATGGACGTGGTCAGCTACGGTGCCGAGGTCATCGCCGAAGGCAACATCCATATCTATGCCCCGCTGCGCGGCCGCGCGCTGGCGGGCGTCAAGGGCAATACCGCCGCGCGCATCTTCAGCACGTGCATGGAGCCCGAACTGATTTCCATCGCCGGCATCTACCGGACCGCGGAGCAGACGCTTCCGGCCGATGTGCACGGCAAGACCGCCCAGGTGCGCCTGGCCGATGAAAAACTGATCCTCGAAGCGCTGCGGCTCAAGTAACCGCGGCGCGCATCGGGAACGGATCACAGAGAGCGCAAGCTTCAACTTATTACTGGACCAAAGAGCCATGGCAAAAATCATCGTTGTGACCTCCGGCAAGGGAGGCGTCGGCAAGACCACCACCAGCGCCAGCTTTGCCGCCGGCCTGGCCCTGCGCGGCCACAAGACTGCCGTGATCGACTTCGACGTCGGCCTGCGCAACCTCGACCTGATCATGGGTTGCGAGCGACGCGTGGTGTATGACCTGATCAACGTGGTGCAGGGCGAAGCCAACCTGCGCCAGGCGCTGATCAAGGACAAGAAGTGCGAGAACCTGTTTATCCTGCCGGCCTCGCAGACGCGCGACAAGGATGCGCTCACGCGCGAGGGCGTCGAGAAGGTGATCGACGGCCTGATCGAGATGGAGTTCGAGTACATCGTCTGCGACTCGCCCGCCGGCATCGAATCGGGCGCGCTGATGGCCATGTACTTCGCCGACGAGGCGCTCATCGTGACCAACCCCGAAGTGTCGTCGGTGCGCGATTCGGACCGCATCCTCGGCATCCTGGCGTCCAAGACCAAGCGCGCCACCGAGGGCGGCGAGCCGATCAAGGAACACCTTCTGATCACCCGCTACAACCCCAAGCGCGTGCATGGCGGCGAAATGCTGTCGCTGACCGATATCCAGGAAATCCTGCGCATCAAGCTGATCGGCGTGGTGCCGGAATCGGAAGCGGTGCTGCACGCCTCCAACCAGGGCACGCCCGCCATCCATTTGGAAGGCAGCGACGTGTCCGACGCCTACAGCGACGTGGTGGACCGCTTCCTCGGCAAGGACAAGCCGATGCGCTTCACCGACTACCAGAAGCCGGGGCTGTTCTCGCGCATCTTCGGCAACAAGTAACGGTCAAGGAGGGCTCACCCCATGTCGATCCTTTCCTTCCTGCTGGGAGAGAAGAAGAAGTCCGCGTCGGTCGCCAAGGAGCGGCTGCAGATCATCCTGGCGCACGAGCGCACCGGCCATTCCGCCCCCGCCGACTACCTGCCCGCGCTGCAGCGCGAGCTGGTGGCGGTGATCTCCAAGTACGTCAAGATCGGCGACCAGGACCTGCGCGTCAGCCTGGAACGCCAGGACAACCTCGAGGTGCTCGAGGTCAAGATCGAGATCCCGCAGCATTGAGCACAGGACCCGGCGGCGCCGGGTCCATGCCCCCGGCGGGGCTCTCCGCCCCGCCCCTTCTTGCGCCTTCCCCCTGTCGCTCCCACGCCCAGCCGCCGTGCCAGCGCGGCTGCGAGCCTGCCCTGCTGCGCTGCCTTATCCCCCAAATGCAGAATTCTGTAGCGGCCAGACAACGGAATTGCACCAATTTCCTGCTTGAAAGCGCGGCTCCACGGAGTTTTGTGTCCTTGTTCCTTACGTTTTGTTAAATTTTCGCGGCGTTTACACGAAACGTAGACCTTATCCCCGCCGTGATCCGGCGAAGGGCACAGTACAAGACAGAAAAGGAGCACCATGAAGAAATCGGCCATCGTCCTCGCAGCCGGCAGCCTGCTGGCAGGTTCGGCATTCGCCCAGTCGTCCGTCACCCTGTACGGTATCGTCGACCAGAGCATCCGCTTCCAGACCAACGCCAGCGCCAACAACACCAAGTCCTGGGAACTGACCAACGGCGCCGTCACCAACAGCCGCTGGGGCCTGAAGGGCAGCGAAGCCCTGGGCAACAACCTGAAGGCGATCTTCCAGCTGGAAGGCGGCTTTGACCCGGACACCGGCCGTTCCAACCAGGTCAGCGCCGCCAACCCGAACGGCCGCCTGTTCGGTCGTCAGGCTTACGTTGGCCTGTCGGGCGACTTCGGCACGATCAAGCTGGGCCGCCAGTACACCGAAGGCTTTACTTTCTTCGGCGACTACGATCCGCTGACCATCGGCAACTACACCAACAACGCCTGGCCGTTCTTCCTGACCAACTTCCGTAACGACAACGTCGTCAGCTACGGCGGCAAGTTCGGCGGCCTGGATGTCGGCGCCAGCTACGGCTTCGGCGAGCAGGCGGGCAGCGTCAGGCAGAACCAGTACTGGGGCGCTCGCGCCTCGTACACGTACGGTCCGTTCGGCATCGGCGGCGTGTACCAGGAAGTGCACAACCTCACCGGCGAGAAGCAGCAAATGTGGGGCGCTGCCGGCAAGTACTCGGTCGGCCCGGCAAAGGTCTTCGTGGGCTACATCGGTGGCAAGGACCGCACCGGCTCGGTCGATGCTTCGCTGAACTTCACCGGCGGCGCCACGCTGAACCCGATCCCGGCCGGTGGCAACGTCGCAGCCAACCCGCGCAAGGACACCATCGGCTACGTCGGCCTGACCTACCAGGCCACCCCGGCCCTGGCCCTGACCGGCGTGTTCTACGGCGACTACGTCAAGAACGTCAACGGCGTCAACGACAACAACGGCCGCCGCTACACCGGCGTGCTGCTGGCCGAGTACTCGCTTTCCAAGCGCACCCAGGTCTACGGCACGGTCGACTTCAACAAGGTTTCGGGCGGCACCATCACCGAAATGCCGGGCCGCAACAACCAGACCGGCGCTGCCGTCGGTATCCGCCACATCTTCTGATCGATTTCCGATCAGCAGTTCCTGGCGAAAGGCACCTTCGGGTGCCTTTTTTCATGGGCGCGGCCGGCGCCGCAGCCACAGGTACCAGCCGGCCTGCGCGACCTCGCCCTGCATCGGCTGCAGCGGCACCAGCAGCCCGCCATGGCGTGCCACCACGCGCTGCGCGCACAGCAGCGCGGGTCCGGGCCGGGCCAGCTGCGCGGCGACTGCGGCGTCGGCGGGCTGGAACACGAGCGACAGCGCCACGCCGCCGGCATGGCCGCGGCACGCGGTGCGCACGGCCGTGCCATGCGCCGCCGCGCCGATGGCGCTGCTCAGCAGCCCTTCCAGCGTGCCGGCAAGCATCGCCGCGTCGCCGCCGATGCGCGGCAGGCGCCCGGCCGGGCGCTCCAGCCGGATCCCGGCCTCGCCGGCTTCGGACCAGACGCGGTCCAGCGCTTCATCGAGCAGGGTTTCCATGGCGATCCGCCGCATCCGGTAGGCATGCCTGGTTTCGCGCAGCAGCCGGTTCAGGTCGTCGAGATGGCGCAGCGAGCGGCGCGCATGGCCGCCCACCTGCGCCAGCAGCGTCGGATCGGCCTGCGAGCGGGTCTGGCGCAGTGCCAGCCACGCCAGCAGCGAGGCACTGGGTTGGCGCAGGTCATGGCCCAGCACATGCAGCAGCATGTCGTGCACGGCGGCCGGGTCGCGCACGTCGCAGCCGCTGGCTGGGGCCGGCACCGCAGCAGCGCTGCCGCTTCGCCGCGCCAGCCGGCAGCCGCCCAGGCACAACGCCGCGGCAACCAGCGCAAGGCGCAACTGGCGCGCCGTCATGCCGCGGCCCGCTCGGCGAGGGCCAGGCGCTCCAGCCGGTAGCCATGCGTATAGACCGGCGTCAGCCGCATGCCGTGCTCGGCCTGCAGCCCCAGCTTGCTGCGCACGCGCGACACATGGGTATCGATGGTGCGCGACATCGGCGAGATCTCGCGGCCCCAGACCGCGGCGGTGATGTGGTCGCGCGTGACGATGCGGCCTTCATGGCGGAACAGCAGCACCGCGAGGTCGAACTCCTTGGGCGTCAGGCCGATCGGCTGCCCGTTGCAGGTGACCCGGCGCAACGCGCAATCGAAGGCGTAGTCGCCTAATCGCAGCGGCGCGTGCGGCGAAGCCTGCGCGGGATACGCGCGCCGCAACAGGCATTCGATGCGTGCGGCCAGCTCGGCCGGGCGGATCGGCTTGACCATGTAGTCATCGGCGCCCGCGGCGAGCGCGCTGACGATATCGTGCTCGGCGTCGCGGCAGCTCAGGAACATGACCGGGATGCGCCGGTCCAGGTGAGTGCGCACCCAGGCCAGCACCTCGCGCCCCGAAAGGTCCGGCATCTGCCAGTCGAGCAGCAGCAGGTCGAAGCCGGCGTCGCGCAGCGCCAGCAGCAGGCGCCGGCTTTCGCTGAAGCTGACGCATTCGAGTCCCGCGCTGGTGACGACCTGGCGGATCAGCGCCGCATCCGCGGGCGCGTCCTCGAGCGATGCAATGCGCAATGCCATTTTCTTTCCCATGTTGCCTCCGACGTAGCTGGCCATCAGCGGGACATTTAATCCGGTGTCGCGGCCCGCCCGAATAGGAAAGCGCTCAATCTGGCCTTTCAACAATCTTTTACTTCTCGCCTCAGCAGGCCGCTTCTACCATGGGCTTCGCTGCGGGCCGACCCGTGCCCCCGCAACCCGTTTGTCGAGCTGTGTCCATCCCATCGGCGCACTGCGGTGCGTCCGCGCACAGGAGCCACGTCCGTGAAGATCGCCGCGCTGCAGGCGGACCCCACCCTCGCCGTCAGCATCGAACAGACCCTGCGCCTGAACGGCCACCAGTGCACGCGCTACCTCAGCGGGCGCGCCGTGATCGGCGCGCTGCGCGGCAGGTCGTTCGACCTGCTGGTGCTGGATTGCGATACGCCGGGCCTGCCGGCGCTGGAAGTGCTGGCGTGGGTGCGCCGCACGCTGGGCCACGAGATGCCCGTGATGCTGACCGGCACCTCCAACGAAGAAGGCTTCGTCGCGGCCTGCCTGGCGCAGGGCGCGGACAGCTACGTGCCCAAGCCGCTGCGCACTGCGGAACTGGCCGCGCGCGTGCTGGCGCTGCTGCGCCGCGCGCGGCCGGCGAGCGCGGATTGCGACCTGGAACACGGGCCGTTCCGCTTTGCCACCGCCGAGCGGCAGGTGTGGGTAAAGGGCAAGCCGGTGCTGCTGGCCCCGAAAGAGTTCGACCTGGCGGTGCTGCTGTTCCGCAACCTGGGCTCGCTGGTGCTGCGCCAGACCATGGTCGACCAGGTCTGGCGCTATCACATGGACGCGGCCTCGCGCACCGTGGACAGCCACCTGTCGCGCGTGCGCACCAAGCTGTCGCTGTGGCCGCACAACGGCGTGCGGCTGTCGTCGGTGTACGGGCTGGGGAGCCGGCTCGATGCGGCCTAGCACTGCCGCGGTAGCGGTGCCGCCCGGATGATTCAATCAGCCTTGATGCCGGCTTCCCTGACGATGCGGGCGTTCTCCGCCGACTCTTCGCGAATGGCCTTGGCAAACTGCGCCGGCGTGCCGCCGGTCGGCACTTCGCCGCCCTTGAGCAGGCGCTCACGCACTTCCGGCTCGGCCAGCGCCTTGTTCAGCTCGGCGTTCAGGCGGTTGATGATGGCTGCAGGAGTCTTGCCCGGCGCAAAGATGCCGAAGGTGGAAGTCAGGTTGGCCTTGGGGTAGCCCAGCTCGGCCAGCGTCGGCACGGCGGGCAGGCTCTCCAGGCGCCTGGGCGCGCCTACCGCCAGCGCGCGCAGGCGGCCGGCCTGCATATGCTGGCTCAGTACCGGGCTGGCGTTGGTGCTCATGACCTCGAACTGGCCGCCGAGCGCATCGTTCATCTGCTGGCCGGCGCCCTTGTACGGGATCAGCACGATGTCGGCCTTCGACTTCTGCTTGATCTGTTCCAGCACCACATGGCCGACCGTGCCCAGGCCCGACGTGGCCCAGCGTACCGAACCCGGCTTGGCGCTGGCCTGGCCGACCACGTCGGCGAAGCTCTTGCCGTTGAAGGCGGAAGTCGCGACTACCAGCACCGGCGAGTACATCACGCTCATCACCGGCGCCACGTCCTTGTGCGGATCGTAGTTGACGCGCCCCACATGCGGATTCAGCGTCAGCGGGCTGGTGGCGGCGAAGCCGAGCGTGTAGCCGTCCGGCGCCGCCTTGGCCACCGCATCGATGCCGATGCTGCCGCCCGCGCCGGCCTTGTTCTCGACCACCACCGAGGTACCCATCTGCGCCGACAGGCGTTCTCCGAGCGCGCGCGCGACGGTATCGCTGATGCCGCCCGTGGGATAGGCGACGATCAGGCGGATCGGGCGGCTGGGATAGGCGTCGGCCGTTGCGGCAGCGGCGGGGGCAACGATGGCGGCACTGAAGGCGCACGCTGCGGCCAGCAGCGACGAGCGGAGGGGGAAGGCCATGATGGAGAAGCGGGAGAGATTCGACGGAAGCGGCCGCGCGGCGGCAGCTGGCCGGCGCGGCGCGGAACAGCCGCTATCTTAGCCGATCATGCGGCGCGCTCAGCGCTCCAGCGGCCGCTCCGGCACCCACGAGACAAAGAGTTCGTTGGCCCGGTCATAGAGCCGCCAGCCCGTGCCGCAGTCGCGGCAGCAGAACGACAGCATGCTGTATGGCACCCCGGCGGCGCTCTGGGTCACCACCGGGGCAGTGCCGCGCAGCGCCAGGCAGGCCGGCGGCTCGCGCCGACGCGGGTCTTCGGCGAGCGCCAGGCAGCGCTCGCAGGGCGGCACAGCGGGGGCGGCGCAAGGGGCTGGGGCGGGTGGCATCGTCGGCGGGAACGGGCAGGTCTGACTAGGTGCCCGCCATGATGCCGCAAAAACCTGCCCGGCTGCAGCGGCTTTCGCGGATGACATCAGGCAGCCTGCGCGCGCGCCGCCGTGGCGGGTACGGCCGCGCGCTGGCCAAGCCACACGCTGCCCAGCACCAGCACCGCGCCGGCCGCCTGCACCGCCGTCAGTGCCTGCCCCAGCACCAGGAAGCCCAACACCGTGGCGCTGACCGGACTGAGCAGGCCCTGCGCCGCCACCGCCGCCGAGGGCATGCGCCCCACGCCGCGGAACCACAGTGCGTAGCTGAAGCCGGCGCCGACAATGCTCAGCCACGCGTAGCCGAGCCAGTTGGCCAGCGTGAAATGCCCAGGCAGCGGTTCCAGCACCAGCGCGAACGGCAGCAGGAACAGCCCACCAGCGCACAACTGCCATGCCGTCAGCACCAGCGGCGAGACCGGCGGCCGCCAGTGGCGCGTCAGCACCGTACCCACCGCCATCGACACCGCTCCCGCGGCCGCCGCCGCCACGCCAACGGCATCCAGCCGGGCGGCCGGG
>JABFVP010000568.1 GCA_013362725.1 Cupriavidus sp. | reverse complement strand
CAGGTCGAGATAGACCGCGTCGAAGCCGCCCGCGCGGGCCGCGCCGACGATCTCGCCGGCGATGCGCTCGTACGCGTCCTCGGTCACGTGCGCGGACGGGCTGGCGCCGGCCCAGACCACCGGCAGCAGCGTCCAGCCGTGCCGCTCGGCGGCGGCCATGAAGCCGCCGGCCGGGATGTTGACGTCGCGCAGCGCGCGCATGTCGTCGCCGCGCACCATCGCGGGAAAGCCCTCGCCGCGCTCGAAGCTGGCGTAAGTCGCCTTTGACGGGGCAAAGGTATTGGTCTCGTGCTGGAAGCCGGCGACCAGGATCCGTGTTGCCAAGGTTCTTCTCCGTGAAATGAAGGTTCGGCGTCAGGCCGGCGACACCGCGCCCTGCGGCGACGGCATCCGGTTGGCCACCAGCACCGCCGCGCCAGCCATCAGAAGCACCACCATCACCAGCAGGCCGGCCTGCATGCTGCCAGTGGCAGTGCGCACGGCGCCGATGATGGTAGGGCTGAGGAAGCCGCCGATCAGGCCGATGGTGTTGATCAGCGCAATGCCGCCCGCCGCGGCATCGCCCTTCAGGTATTGCGACGGGATCGCCCAGAACACGGTATAGGCAGCCCACATCATCGCCGTGGCGATGGTCATGCACAACAGCGACACCGGCAGGTTGCCGCTGGACTGCGTGGCCACCGCCAGCGCCACCGCGCCGGTAAACGCTGGCACCGCGCTGTGCCAGCGGCGCTCGCCGCGGCGGTCCGAGCTGCGGCCGATCACCAGCATGGCAATCGCCGCGGCAATATAGGGAATCATCGAATACAGCCCGATCTGCATGGTGTCGGTGACGCCGTCCGCCTTCAGGATCGACGGCAGCCAGAAGCTGACCGCGTAGATGCCGCAGATCATGGTGAAGTAGGCAAAGGCCAGCAGGTACACGCGCGGATCGCGCGCCACCTGGCCGAACGAGTGATGCCCGCCCGCCGGTGCCTGCAGCTCGGCGGCCAGCATGCGCTTTTCCGCGTCGCTGAGCCACTTTGCCTCGGCCGGCCGGTCGGCCAGCACGCGCAGCGCCAGCGCGCCGAGCAGCACGCATGGCAGCCCTTCCACCAGGAACATCCATTGCCATCCCGCCAGCCCGTGCGCGCCGGACAGCGCCGTCATCAGCCAGGTCGACAGCGGCGAGCCGAAGATGCCGCCGATGGGCCCGGCCAGCATCACCACCGCCATCACCCGGGCCATGCGTTGCTGCCCGTACCAGTAGGTCAGGTAAAAGATCATCCCGGGGGCGAAGCCGGCCTCGAACACGCCAAGCATGAAACGCAGCACGTAGAACGTGGTTTCGTCGCGCACGAACATCATGCCCGCCGAGGTCAGGCCCCACAGCACCAGGATGCGGCTGATGGTCTTGCGCGCACCGATCCGGGGCAGCAGCAGGTTGCTCGGGATCTCGAACAGCACGTAGCCGAAGAAAAAGATGCCTGCGCCCAGCCCATACACCGCGTCGGAAAAACCCAGGTCGCTCTGCATCTGCAGCTTGGCGAAGCCGATGTTGACGCGGTCCAGGTAGGCGAAGGTGTAGCACAGCAGCAGGAACGGCAACAGGCGCCAGTTCAGCTTGCGGTACAGCGCCTGCTGCGCGGCGCCGGCGGCTTCCGTGAGATGGCGTGGGGGCAGGGTTGCGGACATGTCGATCTCTCCCGTGGTGGTCGGCTCTTGTGAACGCGATGTCTTTCGGTGGCAGGCGTTGATCGTCTGGCATCTGAAAAAACAGAGCAAGAGCAACTTAAGTCGGCTATCGTTGCCCTGCCGGCAACACCACGACACGCCGGCGCCGTCCACGCCAGGCAACGAGGTCCGACATGCGTGAACTGAACCAGCGCAGGCTGCGCTATTTCCACGAGGTACTGACGCACGGGTCGATCCGCGGCGCGGCCGACAGCATCAACACCTCGCCGTCGGTGATCACGCGCCAGATCCGCCTGCTGGAAGAAGAAGTGGGTGCGCCGCTGTTCGACCGCCATGCGCGCGGCGTGCAGCCGACCGAAGCGGCGGTGCACCTGCTGGAATACTGGCGCGGCTGCCGCGCCCAGCAGGAACTGTTCGAAGACCGCCTGCAGGCCTTGCGCGGGCTGCAGCATGGCCAGGTGCGCATCGCCACCAGCGAAGGCTATGTCGACGGCCTGATGGATGAAGTGCTGACGGATTTCTGCGCGCGCTATCCGCGGCTGGACGTGACCGTCGACATCCTGCCGGTCAACAACGTGCTGCAGGAGGTGGCCGAAAGCCGCGCCCATATCGGCCTGGCCTACAATCCGCCCGGCCATGCGGACATTGCCTGGGTGGCGACGTCGTCGCAGCCGGTGGTGCTGCTGGTGCATGCCGGGCATCCGCTGGCGCGCCGCGGCGGCAAGGTCCAGGTGCAGGAACTGGCGGACTATCCGCTGGCCATGATGCCGCCGGCATTCGGCCTGGGCCAGGTGGTGCAGATGCTGGCGTACGCCGAGAACATTCAGATCCGCCCGACGCTGACCACCAATTCGCTGGCGGTGCTGCGCCACTTCGTCAAGCGCCATGACGGCATCACGCTGATCGGCGGCTTTGCGGCCTACCGGGAATTGCAGTCCGGCGAACTGGTGACCTTGCCGATCGCCCATCCGCTGTTCGAAGCCGCCAAGGCGCGCCTGCTGGTCAAGGCGGGCCGGCCCATGGGCGTGGCCGCCAAGACGCTGCTGGACTGCATCCTGCGCGACATGTCGATGTTCGCCGGCGCGCGCCGGCGCAGGAAGCGCTAGCCCTTGCCCGCCCGCTCCGGTGCGCGGCTACTCCGGCACGAAGCCAATCGACCGCAGCAGTTCCGCTTGCCGCTCATACGCCGCGCGCGCTTCCTTTGACAGCGCCTCGCTGCCGAGCGGCTGCCCGTTGTCCATGCCCATCTCTTCCACGTGCTTGCGGTAGCCGGGCTGCTGCATGATTGCCAGCGTGGCGTTGCGGAGCTTTTCCTGCACCGCCGCGGGCACGTCCGGCGGCAGCCACAGGCCCATCCAGCCGGGCTCGGTCATTGCCGGAAAGCCCACCTCGGCAAAGGTCGGCACCTCCGGCAGCGCGGGGATGCGCTTCGGGTAGGCCACGGCATAGGCCCTGAGCTTGTTGGCCTTGATCAGCGGCAATGACGTCGCCAGGCCGTCGAACATCAGCGGCACGTGGCCGCCCATCACGTCCTGCAGCGCGGGCGGCGAGCCCTTGTAGCCGACGTGGCTCATGCTCACGCCGGCCAGCCGGTTGAACTGGACCCCGAGGGTCTGCCCGCGCATGCCGGCGGCATACGAGGCATAGTCGATCTGTCCCGGCTTGCTCTTGATATAGGCCAGCAGCTCGCTGAAGTTCTTCGCCGGCAGCTTTGGGTTGCCGACCAGGACCAGGCCGGTGCGCGCCACCTGGACAATCGGTTTCAGGTCCTTGAACGGATCGAACGAGACCTTCAGCGCCAGCGGCGTCTCGGAAACGATACCGCCCTGGATCAGCAGCACGGTATGCCCGTCGTGCGGCGCCGACAGCAGCGTGCCGACCGCGATCGCGCCGGCACCGCCGGGCTTCTGCTCGACGATCACCGGCTTGCCGAGCGACTGCGTCAGTCCCTCGGCCAGCAGGCGCGCGAGGATGTCGGCGGTGCCGCCGGCGGGGCCGCCGACCACGATCCTGACGACCTTGGCCGGCCACGCCTGGGCATGGGCGACCGATGGGAACGCAGCCGGCAGCGCCAGGCCGAGCATGCATGACAGCAGCGCCCTGCGTCGCGCCGACGGTTGTGCTTGCTTCATGGTTGTCTCTCCGTATAGGCGAGGGCTCGGGGCAGCCAGCTGCCGCCCCTGCCCTTCTGCGGGCCGCTTGCCAGTGGCAGGCGGACCGGTTCAGGCAGCCTTGCGCAGGAAGCCCTGGTTGCCGCCGTTGCGGTTGGGCGCGAAGCCGTTGGCCGCCAGCGTCTCTTCGACCGTGTCGTAGAACACGCCGATCTTCTGGATCTCGCGCGCTTCCCGGGCGGTTGCCACCTTGCGGCCGAATTCGCCGGCGATGCGCACCAGCTGCTCGATCTGCTTCACGGTGCTGATCTTGGCCGTGCGCGACTGGTTCCACAGGCAGTCCTCGGTCCCGCAGCGCACATGCAGCCCCAGCGCGATGCCCATCATGTTCACCGGCAGCACGTTGCGCACCGAGCTTTCGACGGTCAGCACCGCACCATCCGGCACCGCCCGGACCATGTTGGCCAGGTTGAACACGCTCGGCGCATCCATGCCGCCGCTGATGGCGACCCAGTTCATCACCAGCGGGCCCTTGTAGATGCCACGCCGGATCAGCCGCTCGACGGATTCGAAGCTATTGATGTTGTAGCACTGGAACGCGCTCTGGATGCCGGCGGCGGACAGGCGGCGGATATGCTCCTCGACCCAGCCGGGCTGGGCGGGCACCGTCATTTCCTTGTACGCGTTGAAGATGGCGGGGTTCTCGCGCGAGGTGCCCTGGAAATCCGCCAGCTCGGCATGCTCGGTCACGTTCATCTGCGAGGTGTTCACCGTGACCGTGACCTGGTCCGGCACCGGATCGAGTTCGGCCAGCATGTGGCGCGTGTCGTCGGACAGCCACTTGGCTGCATCGCCCTCGTTTTCCGGAGCGAAACTGATCGATCCGCCGACCTGGATCACCATCTCCGGCACCGCCTTGCGCACGCCGGCGATCAGTTCGTTGAACTTGGACAGGCGCTTCGAGCCCTTGCCGTCGAGCTCGCGCACGTGCAGGTGCAGCACCGTCGCACCCGCGTTGTAGCAGTCAACGGCCTTCTGGATCTGGTCTTCCATCGTCACCGGGATATCCTCGGGGAAGTCGGACGGCAGCCAGCCGGGTGCATAAGGGGCCGCGGTGATGATCAGCGGCTGCTGGTTTTCGGGGAACAGGGACCCATCTAGGTAATGCACGGCATGTCTCCAATTGTCGTGGCACTGGCCAGGCCTGCGGCGCTGGCGCGGCTCAGAACGGCTTGTCGCCGATGATGGCGGCGCGCTCCATCTTGCGCGGCGCCGGCCAGTAGTCCTGCACCGCGTAATGCTGGGTGCAGCGGTTGTCCCAGATGGCCACGCTGTCGGGCTGCCAGCGGAAACGCACCTGGTATTCGGGAATCGCGGCCTGGCTGATCAGGTAGTTCAGCAGATGGCTCGCGCCCGGCGTCTTGTCCTGCCCGTAGCGCACGTTCTCGGGCGTGTGGAAATTGACGAAGTGGGTAGAGAAGCCGCAGACATAAAGCACCTTCTCGCCGGTCTCCGGATGCGTGCGCACCACCGGGTGCTCGACCGCGGGGTACTGCGCCGCCAGCCTGGCGCGGTTCTCCGGGCTCATCGCCGCGCCGAAGGAATGCTCGATGCCGTGCTTGGCGCGCAGGCCGGCAATGCGCTGCTTGATTTCCTGCGGCAAGTGCTCGTACGCCGCGGCCATGTTGACCCAGATGGTGTCGCCGCCCACCGGCGGCGACTCGATGCAGCGCAGCACGCAGCCCATCGGCGGGCATTCGCGCCAGCTGCCGTCGGTGTGGTAGCTGTTCTCGTAGTTCTCGCGCTTGTCGCTGCGATAGATCTGCACCAGGCCGGGATGGTCGGGATCGCTGCCCGCCACCGGATGGTCTTCCAGTTCGCCGAAGCGCCGCGCGAACGCCACGTGATCCGCGCGCGAGATCTGCTGGTCGCGCAGGAACAGCACCTTGTGCTCGAGCAGCAGCGACCTGATCTCGGCAAACAGCGCCGCATCGCGCGCGGCATCGGCCAGGCTGACGCCGCTCAGTTCGGCGCCGATGCTGCAGGTAAGTTGTTGGACTCGCATTGGGACGCTCCTACAGCACGAAGATCGAAGAGCCGGTGGTCTGGCGCGACTCCAGGTCGCGGTGGGCCTGGACCGCATCCTGCAGCGCGTAGCGCTGGTTGATGCCGATGCCGAGCCGCCCCGCGGCCACGTGGCCGAACACTTCCGCGGCCAGTTCGGCCTTCTCGGCGGGATCGGCAATGTAGTCGGCCAGCGCCGGACGGGTCAGGTAGAGCGAGCCCTTGCGCGCCAGCAGTTGCGGATCGAACGGCGGAATCGTGCCCGAGGCGGTGCCGACGCAGACCATCAGCCCGCGCCGCCTGAGCGAATCCAGCGAGCCCTGGAAGGTACTGCGGCCGACGCTGTCGAACACCACCGACACGCCCGCGCCGTCGGTCAGCTCGCGCACCCGCGTTGCCACGTCCTCGCGGCTGTAGTCGATGATGTGGTCGCAGCCATGCGCGCGCGCCAGTTCGGCCTTGGCCTCGCTCGACACGGTGCCGATCACGGTCAGGCCGAGCAGCCTGGCCCATTGCGAGACGATCAGCCCCACCCCGCCCGCGGCCGCGTGCAGCAGGATGGTCTCGCCGCCGCTGAACGGATAGATGCGGCGCATCAGGTAGGCCGAGGTCAGGCCGCGCATGGTCATCGCCGCGGCAGTCTCGAAGGAAATCGCATCCGGCAGGGGGATCAGCGGCGCGGCGGGCACCAGGCGCTCGGTGCAGTAGGCACCCAGTGTGTTGGTGAAGCCGGTATAGGTGACGCGGTCGCCCTCCGCGATATGGGTCACGCCCGGGCCCACCGCCTGCACCACGCCGGCCGCCTCGACCCCCATGCCGCTGGGCAGCGGCACGGGGTAGGTGCCGTTGCGGAAGTAAGTGTCGGCATAGTTGAGCCCGACCGCGACGTGGCGGATCCGTACCTCTCCCGGCCCCGGATCGCCGACTTCGGCGTCCTCGTAGCGGAGGACTTCGGGACCTCCGGTCTCATACATGCGAATGGCTTTGGCCAAGGCTGTCTCCTGATTGTGGTGTCCTGCCCGCGCCGCTATCATTGGCGCGGCGCAGTCGATTGTGAGACAGCCGGGCCGCAGCGCCCTTGACCGATCGCGCCACGATTTGCCATTTGACGACGGACCTGACCGACGCCCCCACCCACTCTCGCGGCAGCCCCCATGACCGTCCTTGTTCGCAGCGCATCGCTGACCAAATACCTGGGCATTGCCCGGGGCGCGGGCCTGGATCCGGTGCGGATGGTGGCCCGGGCAGGCCTGGACCAGGCGTGCCTGTACACGCCCGACCTGCGCATCCCCGAGCAGCGCCTGGCGCAGGTGCTGGAGGCCTCGGCGCGCGAGACCGGCTGCCATTCGCTGGGCCTGATGGTGGGGGAATCGTGGCGCCTGTCAGACTTCGGCCCGGTCAGCCTGCTGTTGCAGCACCAGCCCACGCTGCGCGACGCGCTGGCCGAGATCGAGCGCTACCGCCACTGGCTCAGCGACTCGATCGCCATCCTGGTCACCGAGCAGCGCGGTGTCGCGGTGCTGCACGTAACGCTGCAGACCGGGCGGCAACAGCCCGGCCGGCAGGCGATGGAACTGACCG
>JABFVP010000173.1 GCA_013362725.1 Cupriavidus sp. | reverse complement strand
ACGAGGTGGTGCTGCAATTCATCGACGACGGCGGCGCGCTGGACCTGGCGCGCATCCGCGCGCGCGCAGTCGAGCGCCGCCTGCTGGCCCCGGACGACGACGCCGGCGAGGCGCGCCTGACCGAGATGATCTTCACCCCCGGCTTTTCCACCGCGGAAGCGGTGTCCGAACTGGCAGGCCGCGGCGTGGGCATGGATGTGGTGCGCGCCGAGACCGTGGCGCTGGGCGGTCGCATCACGCTGGCATCGCAGCCGGGGCAGGGCACCACCTTCACCGTGCACCTGCCGCTGACCACGGCCATCACGCAGGTACTGGTGATCGCACTGGGCGCGCGCCGCTATGCGGTGCCCAGCGGCATGATCGACCAGGTGCAGCAACTGCGCGCGCCGGCGCTGCTGGACGCGTACAACCACGGTCGTGTGAACGTGGCCGGCGCCGAGGTGCCGTTCTTCTACTTCGGCGCGCTGCTGGAACAGGGCGAAGCCGCGCCCGCGGGGCGCAAGTATTCGCCCGTGGTGGTGGTGCGCAGCGGCGCCGAGCGCGTCGCCGTGCATGTCGACGACGTGGTCGGCAACCGCGAAGTGGTGGTCAAGCACATCGGCCCGCACCTTGCGCGGCTGGAGGGGATCGCCGGCGCGACCACGCTCGGCGACGGCGAGATCGTGCTGATCTACAACCCGGTGGTGCTGGCACAGCGCTTCGTGCGCGAGCGCGGCCGCTCGCTGCCGCTCGATCCGCCGGCACTGCCGCAAGCGACGCAGCAGCCGGCCGTCGCGCCGCAACCAGGCGCGGTCGCGGAACTGGCGCGCGACGGCAGCGCCGAACCCGTGGCCGGGCTGGCGGCGCAGCCTACCGTGATGGTGGTCGACGAGTCACTGACGGTGCGCAAGGCCACCCAGCGCCTGCTCGGCCGCGCCGGCTACCACGTGGTGCTGGCGCGCGACGGCGTCGACGCGCTCAAGCAGCTGCAGGACGTGATGCCGGACGCGATGCTGGTCGATATCGAGATGCCGCACATGGATGGCTTCGACCTGACCCGCAACGTGCGCTCCGACGCGCGCACCGCGCACCTGCCGCTGGTGATGATCACCTCGCGCACCGCCGACAAGCACCGCCGCTACGCCGAGGAAATCGGCGTCAACGTGTACCTGGGCAAGCCGTATAACGAGGATGAACTGCTGGGGACGCTGCACCGCTTGCTGGGTGAGCGCGCGGCGGGGACGGCGGGGTCGGTGGCGCAGATGCTGGGAGATGGGCAGGCGGGGTGAGGGCGGGCTTTACTGCCGCATTCGGCTCCAGTCGCCGTTTGTTTGCTCCCCTCTCCCGCTCGCGGGAGAGGGGCCGGGGGAGAGGGCAGGCCCTGGCATACCGACGCGCCGTACTTCGTCGACGCACCGGCCCTCCCGGCCCTCTCCCGCAAACGGGAGAGGGAGTACCCCAAGCGGTCATGCACAGTGCAACTGTGCTTCAGACAGACCAACCGTACTTCAACGCCCTACCACCGCATCTGCGCATTCTTGCTGTTGGTGCTGACCGTCATGGTCTTGGTCCGGCCTTGATAGGTCGCGCGCACGTTGTACGTGCCCGACGGCGCCTTCAGCAGGCAACGCGGCCCGTCGGCGACAAAGCTCGCCACTTCCCTGACGCCGCGCATCAGCTTGACGTCGACATCCGACAGGTATTCGCCGCGCGCCCCCTGCGTGAACAGCAGGCTCATGTTGTACTTGCGCGCCTGCGATTGCAGCGCGACCTGCTCGTCCTCCGCCACGCCGCCGCAGATATAGGACACCGGGCCCGCCTGGCGCTGCACCATCGCGTCCCGTGGCGGCGGCGCGGGCGGCACGGTCAGGGGCGGCCGCGGCTGCGACGGGGCTGCCACCGGCGGGGGTGCCGGTACTGCTGGCGGCGTGCCGGTGGGCGCGGGCATCGGTGAAGCGGTTGGAGGCGGTGCCGCCGTGGCTGGCGCCGTTATGCCGGGGGTGGCGGCAGGCGGCATGGTGGCCGCTGGAGGCACTGAGGTGTCAGGCGGCACGGTGGCGGCCGGCGGCACGGTCGTGGCGGGCGGCGTATTGACGCCCGGCGTCGGTGCCATGGTGCCTGGCGCAGGGGCCGGTGCAGCAGTCGCTGGCGCGGCCGGGGTGGCTGGCGCGGGGTTGGCATCGACCACGGGTGCCTGCGCATGGCTTGCGGCGGGCACCACAGCCAGCAGCGCGACCACGGCGGCGCCGAGCGCGAGCACCAGGCGCTTCACGCGCGAGCGGCGCGCCAGGCGCGCCTCGACGACTTCCAGGGAACGGGTACGGGTAGGGGCAAACGGGGGCGGGTGCGGCATCGTGGCCTCCTTGGCAAGCTTGGAAATCAGATGCCCCGGAGGACCCCGTCGGGATCACTCCGGGTGTCTCTTCTCCATGCTAGGGCCCAGGAACAGGCGACACTGCCGGGCGTGGTCCTACATCCGCGTCAGCCGACGGCGCATTCGCGCCGGCAAGCGGCGCGCGCGCGACTTCACTTCCGGCTCACCAGCCGCTTCGGTACCGACAGCGTCAGCGCCGCGCCCGCCACCAGGCACGCGGCCAGCAGGTACATGCCGGAATCGGTGCTGTGGGTCAGGTCCTTGAGCCACCCCACCGCATACGGGCTGAGAAAGCCGGCGAGGTTGCCGAGCGAGTTGATCAGCGCAATGCCCGCGGCCGCGCCGGTGCCGGCCAGGAACGCCGTGGGCAGGCTCCAGAACAGCGGCAGCGTGGTCAGGATGCCGATCGTCGCCAGCGTCAGCGCCACCATCGCCAGCGTGGTGTCGCCGTGCCATTGCACCGACAGCAGCAGCCCGAGCGCGCCGGCCAGCGCCGGCACCGCGATATGCCAGCGGCGCTCGCCGCTGCGGTCGGCGCTGTAGGCCACCAGCACCATGCCGACCACCGCGCAGCCATAGGGGATGGCGGTCAGCAGGCCGATATCGAGCGCGCCCTTGACGCCGGTCTGCTTGATGATGGTCGGCAGCCAGAAGCTGACGCCGTACAGGCCCATGACGAAGCAGAAGTAGATCGCGCTCATCAGCCACACGCGCGGGCTGGACAGCACGGTGCGGATCGGCGGGTCTTCCTTGTGCGCGTTCTCGCTGGCGATATTGCGCTCCAGCAGCGCCTTTTCTTCCGCCGACAGCCATTTGGCGTGGGCGATGCGGTCATCCAGGTAGGCCAGCACCCACAGCCCCACCAGGATCGACGGAATGCCTTCCAGCAGGAACATCCACTGCCAGCCCGACCAGCCGTTGTGGCCGTCGAACGACTGCATGATCCAGCCCGACAGCGGCCCGCCGATCACGCCCGACAGCGCGATCGCGGTCATGAAGAAGGTGGTGGTGCGGCCGCGCCGGTTCGCCGGGTACCAGTAGGTCAGATACAGGATGATGCCGGGGAAGAAACCGGCCTCGGCAATGCCCAGCAGGAAGCGCAGCACGTAGAACATGGTCGGCGTGGTGACGAACATCATCGCCGCCGAGATCGCGCCCCATGTGATCATGATGCGCGCTATCCAGATGCGCGCGCCCACCTTGTGCAGGATCACGTTGCTCGGCACCTCGAACAGGAAGTAGCCGATGAAGAAGATGCCGGCGCCGAGGCCGTAGATGGTCTCGCTGAACTTCAGGTCGTTCAGCATCTGCAGCTTGGCGAAGCCCACGTTGACACGGTCCAGGTAGGCCACCACGTAGCACAGCAGCAGGAAGGGCACCAGGCGCCAGCTGACCTTGCGGTAGGTGGCGTCTTCAAAGGCGGCGTCGCTGACGCCGGGGGTCACTGCGGTCGTTGTCATGCTGTCTCCTGAGGAAATGCGTTTCTGGGTGACGCGTTCTTACAGCTACGGTACGACGGGGCAAGCAGAAAGCCGAAAGCGGCGCGGCTTCAGACGCAGCGGCCGCCGTCCACTTCGATGCAGGTGCCCGTGATGAAGGCGGCTTCGTCCGAGGCCAGGTACAGGCAGGCGTTGGCCACGTCCTGCGGCGTCGACATGCGCCCCATCGGGATGGTGGCGAGGAAGCGTGCGCGGTTCTCGGGCGTGTCGGGCATGCCCATGAATTCCTCCAGCAGCGCGGTGGCCCCGATCACCGGGTTGACGCAGTTGACGCGGATATTGTCCGGGCCCAGTTCCGCGGCCATGGCCTTGCTGGCGGTGATCACCGCGCCCTTGCTGCCGTTGTACCAGACCAGCCCCGGCCGCGGCCGGATGCCGGCGGGGGAAGCGATATTGACGAACACGCCGCCGCCGCGCCGGCGGAAATGCGGGATAAAGGCGCGCGCCGACCAGTAGATGCTCTTGACGTTGACGGCGTAGACGCGGTCGAACTCGTCTTCGCTGATTTCCAGGATGGGCTTGTTGCGATGCGTGGTGCCGGCGTTGTTGACGACGATATGCACATCGCCGAAGACCGCAAGGGCGGATTCGCGCATGGCCTCGGTGGCGGCTTCGCGCGAGACATCGGCGCGCACCGCGCGGGCGCGCCCGCCGGCGTCGCGGATCGCCGCGGCGACACGCTCGGCGGCATCCTCGCGCAGGTCGGCCACCACCACGTTGGCGCCTTCGCGCGCAAAGGTATGGGCAATGCCTTCGCCGAAGCCGGAACCGCCGCCGGTGACGATCGCTACCTTGTTGGCCAGTCTCATGGCTTGTCTCCTCAGTGTTTTGGTGATGTTCGGTTCAGGGCGGGATTAATGCGAAAACGGCCCGCGCCCCCGCAGCGCATTCGCCACCATCATCAGCGCCAGCAGGAACGGCAGCGCCACATACAGGCACCAGTGCACGCGGTCGCCGACCACGTCGCCCCACTTGCGCTTGAACACCTGCAGCCGCGGCATGCCGGAAGGATTGGTGGCGCGCTTGTTCCGCACATGCCAGGCCATCCAGAAAAAGAAGATGGCAAAGGCGACCGACAGGAAATTGATGTTACCCATGTTGAATGGCGATGGTTTTCAGGGTGGTGAATCCGTACAGGGCCTCGAAGCCCTTTTCGCGGCCGTAGCCGGACTGGCCGCTGCCGCCGAAGGGCAGCTCCACGCCGCCGCCGGCGCCGTAGTTGTTGATAAAGACCTGGCCCGCGCGCAGCTTGTGCGCCAGGCGCAGCTGGCGCCCGCCGTCGCGGGTCCAGACCCCGGCGACCAGCCCGTAGGGCGTGCCGTTGGCCAGCGCGATGGCTTCGGCCTCGGTGTCGAACGGCATCGCCGCCAGCAGCGGGCCGAACACTTCTTCCTGCGCCAGCCGGTGCGCGGGCGGCACGTCGCGGAACAGCATCGGCACCTGGTAGTAGCCGGCCTCGGGCGCCTCGGCCACGATCTGGCCCTGCGCCATCACCGCCACGCCGGCGTGCTGCGCGTCCGAGACAAAGTCCCACACGCGCTGCTGCTGCTTGCGGCTGATCAGCGGGCCGCATTCCAGGTCCAGTTCGGACGGGCCCACGCGCAGCGATTCGAACACCGATGCCAGCCGGTCCAGCAGCACGTCGTAGACCGGGCGCTCCACCAGCAGGCGGCTGCCGGCCGAGCAGGTCTGGCCGGCGTTCTGCACGATGCCGTTGACCACCACCGGCACCAGCGCGTCGAGGTCGGCATCGGCAAACACGATCTGCGGCGACTTGCCGCCCAGTTCCAGCGTCACCGGCACATGGTTCTCGGCGGCCAGCTGCGACACCAGCTTGCCGGTCTGGGGCGACCCGGTGAACGAGATATGGTTGATGCCGGGGTGGCGCGCCAGCGCGGCGCCGGCTTCATGGCCATAGCCGGTGATGAGGTTGAGCGCGCCTTCGGGCAGGCCGGCCTCGGCGGCGATCTCGGCCACGCGCAGCAGCGACAGGCAGGCGTCCTCGGCCGGCTTGACCACGCAGGCGTTGCCGGCGGCCAGCGCGGCGCCGACGCTGCGCCCGAAGATCTGCAGCGGATAGTTCCAGGGGATGATGTGGCCGGT
Source organism: Cupriavidus sp. (assembly GCA_013362725.1). GTDB lineage: Bacteria > Pseudomonadota > Gammaproteobacteria > Burkholderiales > Burkholderiaceae > Cupriavidus. Next base: position 1,534 of record JABFVP010000173.1, on the reverse strand, counting down.
CACGCCGTGCGGCTCGCGCACCGTCAGCACGGTGTAGCCGGGGTTGTAGGGAATGGTCTGGCCGTGCAGCTTGTCGACCGCGCCGGCGTAGAACTCGAAGTAGCGCGCCACCGCGCGCGCGTCGGCGCGCGCCTGGCGCAGCGGCTTGCCGGTGTCGCGCGCCTCGAGCGCGCCCAGTTCCTCTTCATGGGCGATCAGCGCGACGGCGACGCGGTTGAGCAGGCGCACCCGTTCTGCCGGCGCCATCTGGCCCCAGGCGCCGTCGGCGGCCTGGCGTGCCGCATGGACGGCGACGTTGATATCGGTGGCGTTGCCGCGCGCAATCTCGGCGAAGGGCTCGCCGTTGGAGGGATCGAAGACCTTGATGCGCAGGCCGTTGTCGGGCGCGATCAGGCGGTTGGCGACGAAGTGCTGGGCGTGCATGGGTGGCTCCGGGGCAGCTAGGGCAGCATTAGGGGCTGCGGCTATTCAGTGTCGGCTGAAGAATGCGCCATTATCGCCCACGCCGGCGTCGCTGCAACGCGTTGCAGCAGGCCAGCGAAGTCAGAACGGGCGGCGGCCTGTCAGCAACCGGTCAGGCGCGAGCCGCTATAATGCCCGCCATCCGACAACACAGCGCAGGCATCTGGAGAACCCGCATGAGCTTCAACCTCGTATCCCCGGGCAAGGACATTCCCAACGATTTCAACGTCATCATCGAGATCTCGGCCCAGAGCGATCCGGTGAAGTACGAGGCCGACAAGGACACCGGCCTGCTGTTCGTCGACCGCTTCATCGGCACCGGCATGCGCTATCCGGCCAACTACGGCTACATCCCGCAGACGCTGTCGGGCGATGGCGACCCGGTCGACGTGCTGGTGCTGTCGCCGTTCCCGATCCTGGCCGGCGCGGTGGTGCGCTGCCGCGCACTCGGCATGCTGAAGATGACCGACGAGTCCGGCGTCGATGCCAAGCTGGTGGCGATTCCGGTCGACAAGCTGTCGCCCGCCACTGCCTACATGAAGGGCCTGTCTGACGTGCCGCAGAACCTGCTCGACCAGATCAAGCATTTCTTTGAGCACTACAAGGCACTGGAAGCCGGCAAGTGGGTCAAGGTCGAAGGCTGGGCCGGCATCGAGGAAGCCCACAAGGAAATCACCGACGGCGTGGCCAACTACAAGAAGTAAGCCGAACCCTCGCTGAACAGCCCGCTGCAGCCCCGCTTAGGCGGGGCTTTTTATTGGCGCGCGCTTGATGCGCGTTAGAAACCGGCCATGTGGCGTGCGCTACGCTGGGCGGGTACTGACAACAGGAGTCCCCATGCAACCCGTGACCGAAATCCAGGCATCGCTGCATTCCCTGCCGTCGTCGCGCCGCTATGACCGGCTGGCGGTGTCTTTCCACTGGGCAGTCTTCGTGCTGGTGGCGCTGGCCTGTGCCGCGATCGAGCTGAAGGGCAGCTTCGCCAAAGGCACGCCGCCGCGCGCGCTGGCCATGGCGGTGCATGAATGGGCCGGCGCGCTGGTGCTGGTGCTGGCCGTGCCGCGCCTGCTGT
>JABFVP010000325.1 GCA_013362725.1 Cupriavidus sp. | reverse complement strand
TCACCGAGGCGCTGATGCTGGTGCTGGAGACCGACCCCTTCATTGACGCCAGCCAGGTCAGCGCGCATACCCAGGACCGCGTAGTCACGCTGGAGGGCTGCGTCAACAACGAGCGCACGCGCCGCCAGGCCGAGCGCGATGCCTGGTACGTGCAGGGCGTGGAGGACGTGGTCAACCACATCTCGCTGCGCCCCTGAGCGCGGGCAAGCGAGCGGCTATCGCTGCGCGGCGCGCTGCGCGGCAGTGTCCTCCATGCGCCAGTAGCGCCGCCGCGCCCGCAGCGCAAAGCGGGCGCGGTAGTCCGACATCGACATGCCGGTGGCGCGCTGGAACAACCGGCGGAACGCCGCAGCGTCGCTGTAGCCGCACGCTTCGGCAATGGCATGGGTACCGTGCAGCGTGACCTCCAGCAGCATGCGGGCACGCTCCACACGCAGCGTGTGCAGGTAATCAAGCGGCGTCATGCCGGTAACCTGGCCGAAATGCCGCAGCAGGGTGCGTTCGCTGACCGCCGCCGCCTGCGCCACCGCAGCCAGCCGGTAGGGCTCGGACAAATGGTCGCGCAGCCATTGGATGGCGCGATAGACCGGGCTGTCGGCGGTGCGGCCGAGCCAGCGTTGCGATACCAGCGCCGGCACGCTGCGCTGGCGTTCGGGCTGGAACAGCATCAGCCGCGACGCCGCCTGCGCCAGGTCAGGGTCGTGCAGGTGGCCCAGCACGCGCAGCATGAATTCCACCTGCAGCGCGGGCGCCACGCACGAAAACACCTGCCCGTGCACGCTCATGGCCGCGTCGCTGGTCAGATCGCAATGCGGGTACTGACGCGCCATCCAGCTCTGGAACATCCACGGCGCCCCCACGCTGGCGCCATCCAGCAGGCCCAGTTGCAGCGGCAGCACCATTCCCGACGCGCACGCGGCGATCCAGCCGCCGGCGCGCGCATGGCGCTCCACCAGGCGCAGCGCCGCGGCATCGCGCGGCACCAGTTCGCCCAGCTGCGGCGCATTGCTGGCCAGCAGCGCGGGAATGACCAGCAGCGTGCGGCTGCCCGGCACCCGTGCGCGCCGCGTCGACGATACCAATCCCGGCAACTCGGTGGCCAGTGTGCGGCCGTTGGCGCGGCACAGTTGCCAGCTCAGCGTGGGCCGGGCACCGGGGCGCTGCAGGCTGGCCACGCCGGCCACCGTGCGCAGCACGTCGAGCGTGGTGAACAGGGTGCCGGGCATGGCTTGCGGCAGCCACAGCAGGCGCACATGCAGCGGGACATTCTGTGATGAGGGTGCGATGGCGGCGGTGGGGGCTGGCATGCCTGGGGGCGTTCGAATGGTTGAAGACGGGTCGGGCGCCGAACGCCGTGGCGGGATCGGCATCCGGATTGGCGATATTGAACCTCCCCATAGTGGCTGGCAAGGACTAGCATCGTGCCGTTGTGCCGCGGCGAACGGCCATGATCGCGGCACCGCCAACAAGACCACACCGAGGAGATTCCATGCCGTTTTCCGTTCGCCACGTTGCCATTGCCGCTGCCCTGACGCTTGCCGGGGCCGGCATGCCGGCCATTGCCGCGCAGCCCGATGCCGCGCTGCTGTCCGCCGCGCAGGCCGCACAGCCCAGGGTCGTGCAGTCGCTCAAGGAGATGGTGTCGATCGAATCCGGCAGCGCCAATGCCAGGGGGCTGGCGCAGATGGCCAGCTATACCGAGAAGCGCTTGCAGGCACTGGGCGCAAAGGTGGAGCGGCTGCCCGTGACCAAGGGCCCGGGCACCATGGTCAAGGCCACCTTCACCGGCACCGGCAAGCGCCGCGTCATGCTGATTGCTCACCTCGACACCGTCTATCCGGACAACACGCTGGCCACGCAGCCGATCCGAGAGGAGGGCAACCGGCTCTATGGCCCGGGCATTGCTGACGACAAGGGCGGCATCGCCGTGATCCTGCATTCGCTCGAGATCCTGAAGCAGCAGGGCTGGCGCGACTACGCGCAGATCACGGTGCTGTTCAACCCGGACGAGGAGGTCGGTTCGGTCGGTTCGGCCGAAACCATCGCCACGCTGGCGGCGCAGCATGACGTGGTGCTGTCGTGCGAGCCCACCGCGGCCAAGGATGTGGTCAAGGCCGAGGCGCTGCTGCTGGGCGCCTCCGGCACCGCCACCGCGACCATGCAGGTCAAGGGCCGCGCCTCCCACGCCGGCGCCGCGCCCGAGCGCGGCCGCAATGCGCTGATCGAGCTGGCCCACCAGCTGCAGCAGACGCGCGACGCGGCCAGCCTGGTGCCGGGCTCGCAGCTGAACTGGACCCAGGCCCAGGCCGGCACGGTGCGCAACCAGATCCCGGAAAGCGCCGTGGCCTACGGCGACGTGCGTACCACGGCCGCCGGTGCCGCCGAGAAGCTGAAGGTGGCGCTGCAGGACAAGGTCAAGACCAGCCAGCTGGTGCCCGACACGCACACCACGGTGACGATGGAAGAGGGCCGTCCGCCGTTCGTTGCCGACGCACGCGGCCGTGCGCTGGCCAGGCGCGCGCAGGAAATCTATGCCGAACTGGACGGCCGCACGCTGGCGCTGGCCGAAGGCACCGGCGGCGCCACCGACGCCAGCTACGCCGCCCGCTCCGGCAAGCCCGCGGTGGTGGAAAGCTTCGGCCTGGCGGGCTTCGGCTATCACGCGCGCGACGAATACATCGAACTGGATTCGATCGTGCCGCGCCTGTACCTGATGACGCGGATCCTGCAGGATATTGGCCGCAACTGAGTCGTCGCCCCCGGGCTTTCCCCCATCCCGGCAAGGGCCTTGCGCAGGCCTGCTACAGTGTCATGGCCGCCTGCCTGGCGGCCATGACAAAAGAGCTTCGGGGGAGACAGCAGATGAATCGCAAAGGCCTGGTCGACGCCGCCATGGCGCTGGAAGACCTGGCGGCCGGCAACACGCCCGCGCCCGCCCAGGTGGCGGCGGGCGCCGCCGCACTGGAGAAGATCCATGCCGATTTCCCCGCCTGGCGCGACGTGGGCGATGCACTGTTCGGCCTGAAGGCGCTGGCCGGCGGCAGCGGCATGGCGCTTGACGCGAAGGGGCGCCAGCGCGCCGGCCGGCTGGCCGATGTGGTGCGCAGCCTGATCGACCAGATCTGAGTGTTCGCAACCGAGCGGCGCGCCTACAGCATCGACTCGATCGGCAGAATCGACAGGAACCGGATGCCAAGACGGCGCCACCAGCTGGTGTTCGGCTCGGTATCGTGGCGGATCACTTCATCGCCGCGCCGTTCCAGCCAGTAGAGCTGGCCGGTCTGGTCCAGCTTGACCTGATAGGCGGCTTGCGGGACCACGCTGGCGAAGGTGGATTCGATCCGGCCCGCCAGCGCGGGGCTGTCGATGATAAAGCCGAGTTCGGTGTTTAGCATGGCCGAACGCGGATCGAAATTGAACGAACCCACGAAGACCCGGCTGCCGTCGACCGCAAAGGTCTTGGCGTGCAGGCTCGAGCCCGAGCTGCCAAAGGGGCCGGCGCGCTCTTCCTTCTTGCGCGGCGCGGCGGCGCGCCGCAGTTCGTACAGGTCCACCCCGGCCTCGAGCAGGGCCCTGCGCCGCTTGGCATAGCCCGAATGCACGGCAGCCACGTCGGTGGCCTCCAGCGCATTGGTCAGCACGCGTACCGCGACGCCGCGCCTTGCCATGTCGGTGAAAAAAGCCGTGCCGCCGGTCGACGGCACGAAGTAGGGCGAGACCAGGTCGAGCTCGCGCTGCGGCTCGCCCAGGATTTCGCGCAGCTGGTGCGCCACCAGCGTGCTGCGCGAGGCTTCACCCAGCGCCTTGGCGGGGTTGTCGCTGACCATGCGGGTGCTTGCCCACTGGAACTCCAGCGTGCCGTCCAGCATCCGCTGCACGTCGGGCAGTTCGCGCACCGCGGCCAGGTAGGCCGCAGCGGCCGGGTTGCGCTCGACCTCGCGGGCGTGCCCGACCAGCGCCTGCAGCCGTTCCACGCTGACCGGCGGCAGCAGCCGGTCGACCGGGTAGGCCGAAGCGCTGGACCAGTAGCGGTCGAAATCCTGCGCCACGTCGCCGGCAGCGGGGCCGACGGCAATCACGTCGAGGTCCGCAAAGAGCACGCCGTCGGTGGCGCCGAAGTATTCGTCGCCGACATTGCGCCCGCCGATGATGGTGGCGACGCCATCGGCGGTGAACGACTTGTTGTGCATGCGCCGGTTCAGGCGCCGGAAATCGGTCAGGAAATTGACCGCCTTGGGGTGGCGGATCACGAACGGGTTGAAGATGCGCACTTCGACCTGCGGGTGCGCGTCGATCGCGGCCAGCAGTTCGTCCATGCCGGCAATGCCGTTGTCATCTAGAAGCAGGCGCACGCGCACGCCGCGTTCGGCGGCCTGATGCAGGGCCTCGAGCAGCAGCGTGCCGGTCAGGTCGTCGCGCCAGATGTAGTACTGCACGTCGAGCGTGCGCTGCGCGGTGCGGGCCAGCTGCACGCGCGCGGCAAAGGCGGCGTAGGCGTTCTCCAGCGGGTGAATGCCGCTCAGCCGCGGGTGCCGCGCGACTTCGCCGGCCAGCGCCTGGCCCAGCGGCGTGGCCTCGGCTTCGGCCGGCGTCAGCGCGGAGGATTCGGTACGGGGATTCAGCGGGGGCAGCGCGCAGGCGCCCAGCAGGGCGGCGCAGCACAGCATCAGCGAACCGACGCGCCGGCGGCGGTGGGTGAATGCGAATTCCAAGGGGTATAGAGAAGGCGGCAAGACTATCCACGCCGATTGTTTGCTCCCTCTCCCGCTTGCGGGAGAGGGGCCGGGGGTGAGGGCGGGCCGTGGCTATGCCGACGCCCGGACTTCGTTGATGCACCGGCCCTCATCCCGACCCTCTCCCGCAAGCGGAAGAGGGAGAACCCCGGCGGGTTCGCAGGAAAGCCTCGGCCGCTATGCCTTACGAAGCCGCCACCACGCCGCAGGCAATGCGGCCGCCGGCATTGCCGGTGGGCTGCGTCTTGTAGTCGTCCGGATCCTTGTGTACCACCACCGCGCGGCCGATCACGCTGTTGGCGCCGGTGCCCACCGACAGCGACGGCAGCAGCATGCTGACGCGCACGTTGCCGCTGGCGTCGGCGGTGACGTTGTTCATGTCGCCGGCATGGTGGTTCGGCATGGTCATCTGCCCGTGCGGCTGGCCGGACGGGTTGAAATGGCCGCCCGCGCTCATTGCGTCAGGCGCGGAACAATCGCCTTTCTCGTGGACGTGGAAGCCGTGGACCGAATTGGGCGGCAGCCCGGTAATCGCGGCGGTCATCATCACGCCGCCGGGCTGCTGCTGGAAGGTGACCGTGCCCGCGGTGTTGGAGCCGCTCTTGGGCTGCAGCGTGGCCGACGCCCGCGCGCCGCTGGTGGCGCCGGTGGCGGAAGGCTGGGCTGCGGACGACGAAGGCATGCCGGAGCCGGCGCAGCCGGCCAGTGCCAGGGTTGCGGCGATGCACGCCGCCAGGGGGAGAAGCACTTGTTTCATCGGAATCCTCTTCTTGTCGTGATTTCGGAAGAAACAGTATAGGTCGGCGGCCGCTGAACCGATTTCCGGTTTTGTCCTACCTGATGCCTGGCACACGCGACGCTAGCGCATTGTGTCCGCGCCGGTTAGTCGCTCAGCTCAGCCCTTCAGGCCGCCACGGGCAGCGGCTGCTGTGCCGCACCAAAATGCGGATGGCGCGAGAACAGCTCGGCGGCCCAGTTTACGAACACCCGCACCTTGGCCGACAGGTGCCGGTTCTGCGGATACATCGCCGAGATCGGCAGCTCATCGGTTTGCCAGTCGGTCAGGATTTCCACCAGCCTGCCGCTGGCCACATAGGGCTCGGCCATGGCGCGCGAGATGCGGGCGATGCCATGGCCTTCCAGCGCGCAGCCCAGATAGACGTCCGCGTCGTTGGTGGAAATGGCGGAGGGCAGCAGCACCTCGCTGCGCTCCATGCCGCGCGCCAGCGGCCAGGGCATCTCGCGGCCGGTGCGGTTGGACAGGAAATTGACCGCCTTGTGCTGCGCCAGCTCGGCCAGGTCACGCGGGGTGCCGGCGCGGTTCAGGTAGATCGGCGAGGCGTAGAACGCCAGCTGAACATGGCCGATGCGGCGGGCCACCATGGCCTCGTCCAGCGGAATGCCGACGCGCAGCACCACGTCGACACCTTCCTGCAGCAGGTCGATCGGCTTGCCGTTGATGGTCAGTTCCAGCTTCAGGTCCGGATAGGCCTGGAAGAATTCATGCAGGTGCGGCACCAGCACCAGTTGCGCCAGCCCGGCGGTGGTGTCGACCGAGAGCGTGCCGCGCGGCGAATTGTTCTGGCGCGTCAGCGACTGCTCGGCCTCCTCGACATCGGCCAGGATGCGCACGCACCGCTCGTAGTACGCGGCACCGTCGTTGGTCACGCTGATGCGGCGCGTGGTCCGGTGCAGCAGCTTCACGCCGAGGTGGGTTTCCAGGTTCTGGATCAGGCGGGTCAGCGTGGCCTTGGGCAGGTCCATCGACTCGGCGGCACGCGCAAAGCTGCCGACGTCGACGACCCGGGTGAATGCCTGCATTGATACGAGACGGTCCATGATGAGGTTCCGACGATAGATCCGAACGGCGCGCCGCCCGCGCTCGTGGCGCACGCGGCCTGTCTTGTTGTTGTGATGGGGAGTCTGCCGGCTGCTGGCACTGGATGCGCGCTGGCTGGGCGCGATGCCGGCCTGAATTCAGTCAGGCGTCCGGCGCTGCGGGGAGTCCCGCACGGGCCGGGCGCGCAACGGCCTGGCCAACCGCCGCGCGTGCCGAGAGCGGGAGTGAATCACAAAATCCAAGACCTTGTCATGGGTGGGGATTTCAGTTTTCAGAGGCATGACACTTCAGTTTGCGATTATTCCAATCCCGGAACAGTGCATTGGCGATCTCTCGCTTTATCCCATCCTCGTCAATCACCATAATCCGTTGCATCGCAACACTCAAGCGCATTGTCCATGCCGTGCGCCGATGCCATGTCACAGAAGCCAGGCCAACGCTCCGCAGCCGCCGGCGCCGTCACTGCCCCCGCGGCAGCCGGGCCGGGACAGGCACGCGTGGCCGAGCACACAGTGACCAGCGACGGCCGCGAGATCCTGGTGCGGGTGTGCTATCCGCCGGGCTACCCGGCGCCCGGCATCGACAGCGCCGCGCTGCTGCCGTGGCTGGTGTACCTGCACGCCGGCGGCTTCGTCGACGGCGGCCTGGAACACGCCTGCCACCTGGTGCAGGACCTGGCCACGACGGTGCCCGCGGTGGTGGTTACGCCGGCGTATTCGCTGGCGCCGGACCACCCGTTTCCGGCGGCGCCCGAGGACGCGCACAGCACGGTGCAGTGGGTGTTGCGCAATGCCCGGCGCCTGAAGGTGGACAAGACCCGTTTCGCGCTGGTGGGCGAGGAAGCCGGCGGCAACCTGGCGATCGCGCTGGCGCAGATGCTGCGCGACCGCGGTACCGCCCAGCCGCGCGGCCAGTGGCTGATCCGCCCGGTGACCGACCCGTGCCTGCAGCATGCCTCCTGCGCGGGTTTTGGCGGCGG
>JABFVP010000263.1 GCA_013362725.1 Cupriavidus sp. | reverse complement strand
CTCCGCGTCCGGTCAACCCGCTGCCGCCGATCACGTTCCCCGAAGCCCTGCCGGTATCGGCGCGCCGCGACGAGATTGCCGCGGCGCTGCTGGCCAACCAGGTGGTGATCGTTTCCGGCGAGACCGGGTCCGGCAAGACCACGCAGCTGCCCAAGATCTGCCTGTCGATCGGGCGCGGCCCCGGCCGCGAGGGCGGGGGGCTGATCGGCCACACCCAGCCGCGCCGCATCGCCGCCACCTCGACCGCCAAGCGCATCGCGCAGGAGCTTGGCACGCCGCTGGGCGAGCACGTGGGCTACCAGGTGCGCTTCAACGACACCATGTCGTCGGGCGCGTCGGTCAAGCTGATGACCGACGGCATCCTGCTCGCCGAAACCCAGAACGACCCCCTGCTGCGCGCCTACGACACGCTGATCATCGACGAGGCGCACGAGCGCAGCCTCAACATCGACTTCCTGATCGGCTACCTGCGCCAGATCCTGCCGAAGCGGCCCGACCTGAAGGTGATCATTACCTCGGCCACCATCGATGCGCAGCGCTTTGCCCGGCATTTCGCCACGGGGGACAAGCCGGCGCCGGTGATCGAGGTCAGCGGCCGGCTGTACCCGGTGGAGGTGCGCTACCGCCCGATCGCCGACGACGCGCCTGCCGCCGGCGCGCCGCGCAGCCCGCAGGCGCGCGAGCGCGACCTGTACGACGGCATCGTCGATGCCGTCGACGAGCTGTGCCGCGCCGGCCCCGGCGACGTGCTGGTGTTCCTTCCGGGCGAGCGCGAGATCCGCGAGGCAGCCGAGGCGCTGCGCAAGCACCATCCGCCGCATACCGAGATCCTGCCGCTGTTCGCGCGGCTGTCGGTGCAGGAGCAGGAGCGGGTGTTCAGGCCGTCGAATGCGCGCCGCATCGTGCTGGCGACCAACGTCGCCGAAACCTCGCTGACGGTGCCGGGCATTCGCTACGTGGTCGATACCGGGCTGGCGCGGGTCAAGCGCTATTCGTACCGCAACAAGGTCGAGCAGCTGCAGGTCGAGGCGATCTCGCAGGCCGCCGCCAATCAGCGCGCCGGCCGCTGCGGCCGGGTCGCCAACGGGGTTTGCATCCGGCTGTACGAAGAGTCAGACTTCACCGGCCGGCCGCGCTTTACCGATCCCGAGATCCTGCGCTCGTCGCTGGCCGCGGTGATCCTGCGCATGAAGGCGCTGCGGCTGACCGATATCGAGTCGTTTCCGTTCATCGAGCCGCCGCTGGGCCGCGCGGTCGCCGACGGCTACCAGCTGCTGCAGGAGCTGGGCGCGGTCGACGACGCCAACCAGCTGACCGGCACCGGCCGCCAGCTGGCCAAGCTGCCGCTCGACCCGCGCGTGGCGCGCATGATCCTGGCCGCGCGCGAGCACCAGTGCCTGCGCGAGGTGCTGATCATCGCCAGCGCGCTGTCGGTGCAGGACCCGCGCGAACGTCCGCAGGAAGCGCAGGAAGCCGCCGACCAGGCCCACCGCAAGTTCATGGACGAGAAGTCCGAGTTCCTCGGCTGGGTGCGGCTGTGGATGTGGTTCGAGGACGCGGTCGCGCACAAGAAGTCCAACCGCCAGCTGCAGGACCAGTGCCGCGCGCATTTCCTGTCGCACCTGCGGCTGCGCGAGTGGCGCGACGTGCATTCGCAGCTGCTGACCACGGTGACCGAGCAGGGCTGGCGCCTGAACGACAGTGAGCCGACCTACGAGCAGGTGCACAAGGCGCTCTTGACCGGCCTGCTGGGCAACGTCGGCTGCCGCATCGAGGACGGCGACGGCAAGGGCCGCGAATACCTGGGCGCGCGCGGCATCAAGTTCCACCTGTGGCCGGGCTCGCTGATCGCGCGCAAGGTCGGGCGCTGGGTGGTCGCGGCCGAGCTGGTCGAGACCAGCCGGCTGTTCGCGCGCACGCTGGCGCGCATCGAGCCCGAATGGCTGGAGCAGGTGGGGCGCCACCTGCTCAAGGTCAGCTGGAGCGATCCGCACTGGGAGAAGAAGGCCGGCCAGGTACTGGCGCTGGAGCGCGCCACGCTGTACGGGCTGGTGGTGTACCAGCACCGCCGCGTGCACTACGGCCCGATGAACCCGCGCGAGGCGCGCGAGCTGTTTATCCGCCGCGCGCTGGTCGAGGGCGAGTTCGACACGCGCCTGCCGTTCTACGCGCACAACCAGCGCCTGGTGCGCGAGATCGAGAACCTTGAGCACAAGTCGCGGCGCCAGGACGTGCTGGTCGACGACGAGCTGATCTACGCCTTCTACGACCGCGCGATCCCCGCCGACATCTGCCAGCAGGCGGCGTTCGAGCAGTGGTACCAGGCCGAGAGCGCGCAAGACCGCAAGCTGCTGTACCTGAACCGCGACGAGCTGATGCGGCATGAGGCGGCCGGCATCACCACCGACCTGTTTCCCAAGACCATGACCGTCGCCGGCGTCGACATGGGCCTGACCTACCATTTCGAGCCCGGCAGCCACCGCGACGGCGTGACCCTGACCGTGCCGCTGTACGCGCTCAACCAGGTGCGCCCCGAGCGCGCCGACTGGCTGGTGCCGGGCATGATCAAGGAGAAGGTGCACCTGCTGCTCAAGTCGCTGCCGCAGAAGTTGCGCCGCCACTGCGTGCCGCTGCCGGACTATGCGGCGGGATTCGTCGCGCGCCAGCCGTTTGGCGAGGGCGAGCTGCTGGACGTGCTGATCGCCGACATCCGCGAGCAGACCGGCACCATGGTCCGGCGCGCGGACTTCAAGCTGGAAACGCTGCCCGCGCACCACGCGATGAATTTCAAGGTGATCGACGAGCACGGGCGCCAGCTCGACATGGGCCGCAACCTGGCCCAGTTGCGCGCCGAGCTGGGCGGGCAGGCGCAGCAGTCGTTCCAGCGCGTGGCCGCGCAGGCCGCGGCCCATGCCGCCACCCACGCACCGGAACAGGCGCCGGCGCTGGCCGCGGCCGAACCCGGCAAGTACGAGGGCCTGACCGGCTGGAGCTTCGGCGAGCTGCCGGAGTTGCTCGAGATCCGCAAGGGCAGCCAGACGCTGTTCGGCTATCCGGCGCTGCTCGACCGCGGCACGCATTGCGATGTCGAAGTCTTCGACGACCCGCAGGAAGCGGCCCGCATCCACCACCTGGGTTTGCGCCGGCTGTTCGCGCTGCAGCTGCGCGAGCAGGTCAAGTTCATCGAGAAGAACATCCCGGGGCTGCAGCAGATGGCGATGCAGTACATGACGCTGGGCACGCAGGAAATGCTGCGCGAGCAGATCGTGATGCTGGCGCTGGAGCGGGCCTGCATGCAGGCGCCGCTGCCGCGCAACGACGCGGAGTTCAACGCCCGCAAGGACGAAGGCCGTACCCGGCTGTCGCTGCTGGCGCAGGAAATCGCCCGGCTGGCGGCCGCGATCCTTGCCGAATACGCCGGGCTGCCGCGCAAGCTGCTGCAGGCCAAGCCGTTCCCAGGCGCGTATGCGGACATGGAGGCCCAGCTGGGCCGGCTGATGGGCAAGCGATTTATCGACGAAACGCCGTACACGCAGCTGGTGCATTTCCCGCGCTACCTGAAGGGCATCGCCATGCGCGTCGACAAGCTCAAGGGCGATCCGGCCCGCGACAGCCAGCGCATGCAAGAGATGGCGCCGCTGGCGCAGCAATGGCAGCGTGCCGAAAAGCAGCTGCGCACCCAGGGCCGCGGCGGCGAGGATGCGCGGCTCGAGGAATTCCGCTGGATGCTGGAAGAACTGCGCATCGCGCTGTTCGCCCAGGAACTGCGCACGCCGGTGCCGATGTCGGTCAAGCGGCTGCAAAAGGTGTGGGAATCGATGCAGCGCTGAGGGTCGCGCGCCGGCCTGGCGGTAAATGGTCGTGCCGGCGCAACAATCTGCCAAATTCTTGTCTGCGGCCAGCCGCGACGTCAGCGGAATTAGCCGGCCAAACGTTAGAATCGCCGATTCAGTTCTTCTGGTAGCGGGTCTTATGTTCGCATTGCGGCGGTGGGTGGCTGGTGGGATCACGGTGGGCGCGTTCGCGCTTGGCCTGATGGCGGTACCGGCTCGGGCGGAGGTGGTGGTGATCCTCAATTCGGGTGATGCCACCGTCACGCTGATCGACAAGGACACGCAGAAGGTGCTCGAGACCTTCCCGGTCGGCAAGGAGCCTCACCACCTGATCGCCACGCCGGACGAGAAATCGCTGATCGTCGCCAATGCGGTCGGCAACGACCTGGTGTTCCTGGATCCGGTCAGCGGCAAGGTCCAGCAGCGCGTGCCCAATGTCGACGACCCGTACCAGATCGGCTTCTCGCCGGACCAGAAGTGGTTTGTCGCGACCGGCAACCGGCTCGACCGCGTCGACGTGTACCGCTGGGACGGCAAGGCGCTGAAGCTGGCCAAGCAGTATCCGCTGGCCAAGACCCCCAGCCATATCGCGTTCACCGCCGACAGCCGGATCGCCTTCATCACGCTGCAGGACTCCAACGAAGTGGCCGCCATCGATCTGGTCACGCAGAACGTGATGTGGCGCATGGAAACCGGTTCGGCGCCGGCGGGGATCTGGGTCACGCCCGACCAGAAATACCTGCTGGTGGGGATGACCGGGGCCGACTACGTGGCCGTGATCGACTGGCGTACCCGCACCGTGGTCAAGCAGATCCAGACCGGCAAGGGCGCGCACAACTTCCGCGCCGTCGGCGACCGCCGCCACCTGTTCCTCAGCAACCGCGTCACCGGCAGCATCAGCATCATCGACCAGCAGACGCTGACCAAGGTCGGCGACATCACCGGGCTGCCGCCGGGTCCGGACGACATGGAGCTGACCGCCGACGGCAAGACCCTGTGGGTGACTTTCCGCTGGGCGCGCTCGGTCGGGCTGGTCGACGTGGCCAGCCGCAAGCTGGTCAAGACCGTGCGGGTCGGGCGCTCGCCGCACGGCATCTATTTCCGCACGCGCGCGCCGCTGTACTGACGCGCACGCCGGGCAGGGCAGGGACGATGGCACCGATCCGGGCCTTGCGCCTCGCAACGATGAGCAAGTGGCTGGCCGCAATGGTGCTGGCGTGCGGCATGCCGCACGCGCAGCACGCCGCCGCCGCGCCGGCGGCCAAGGTCTGCCCGGCCGGTACCCTCTACCTGACCTTCGACACCGGCAGCATGAGCCAGGCGCAGCTGATCGCCGATACCCTGCGCCGCCACCATATCCGCGCCACCTTCTTCCTGGCCAACGAGCCGACGGTGCGCAACGACAGTTCGCTGGACCCGTCCTGGGCCCCTTACTGGAAGTCGCTGGTGGCCGACGGCCACGCCTTCGGCACGCACACCTTCGACCATGTCTACCTGCGCGGCGTGCGCGCCGGCCAGGTCACCATGCGGCCGCAGTTCGGCGCGCGCGCGGGCCAGGACGTGGCCATGGACCAGGCCGGCTTCTGCAAAGAATTGCGGCGCAGTGCCGAGGCGCTGCGCGCCATGACCGGTGCCGACATGATGCCGCTGTGGCGGGCCCCGGGCGGCCGCACCGCGCCGCAGACGCTGCAGTGGGCCGAGCAATGCGGCTACCGCCATGTCGGCTGGGCGCCGGCCGGCTTCCTGGGCGATGAGCTGCCTTCGCAGCGCTATCCCAACGCCGTGCTGCTGCAGCGCGCGCTGGCCGGCCTGCGCGACGGCGATATCGCCATGGCGCACCTGGGCATCTGGTCACGGCAGGACCCGTGGGCGCCGGCGGTGCTCGAGCCGCTGCTCGCGGGGCTGGAGCGCAAGGGTTTCTGCTTTGCGACGCTGCGCGATCACCCGGCCTATCGCGACTGGATCGCGCGGCCCATCGGAGCACAGGAGGGCGCACGCTGATGTGGGACACGCTTAACGGCTGGATCGGCCAGATCGAAGGCACGCTGTTCCAGGACGTGGTGCTGCCCGTGGTCTATGACCTGGGCTTCGGCCGCTATGCCGAGGAAGCCTTCACCGGTACCGAATGGCTGCTGGTGGGGCTGGTGCAGATCGCGGTGATGGCGCTTATCCTGGGGCCGCTGGAAAAGTGGCGCCCGGTCGAGGCCGTGGCCGACCGGGCCGCGATCCGCACCGACATCCTCTACACCGTGATCCACCGCCTCGGGCTGTTCCGGCTGGCGATGTTCTTCCTGCTGGCGCCGCTGACCGACGCGCTCGAAGGCCACCTGCGGCTGATGGGCTGGCACCGCATCAATGTGGAAGACTGGTGGCCGGGCGTGACCTCTGTGCCGCTGGTCAGCTTCTTTGTCTACCTGCTGCTGTTCGATCTGCTCGATTACTGGTACCACCGGCTGTCGCACTCGTTCCGCTGGTGGTGGCAGCTGCATGCGGTGCACCATAGCCAGCGCCAGATGACGCTGTGGAGCGACAACCGCAACCACCTGCTCGACGACATGTTGCGCGACCTGGTGTTTGCGCTGGTGGCACTGGGCGTGGGCGTGGAGCCGTCGCAGTATGTACTGCTGGTTGCGCTGTCGCAGCTGCTGCAGAGCCTGCAGCATGCCAACCTGCGGCTGCACTTCGGCACCATCGGCGAGCGGCTGCTGATCTCGCCGCGCTTCCACCGCACCCACCACGCCGTCGGCATCGGCCACGAAGCCGAAGGCGCGCCGTCGAGGCTGGGCGGCTGCAACTACGGCGTGATCTTTCCCTGGTGGGACATGCTGTTCGGCACCGCGGTCTTCACCGAGACCTACCACCCCACCGGCATTCGCGACCAGCTGCCGCCGCCGGTGGGCAAGGGCCACGACTACGGCACGGGCTTCCTGGCCCACCAGTGGTACGGCATCAAGCGGCTGCTGCGGCTGCGCTGATGGCGCGTTCGAGGCCATTCCCCACCCGCGGTGGACGCCGCCGCGCCATGGCGGCAAGCGGCGTATGCTAGTGTTCCGGGTTGCCGCCGGCACGTCACCCCGCTGACCCGGCCGGTTCCCCGCGACTTTCCTGTTTTGCCTTCGACTGCATGAACGATATCTTCCGCTCGTTTGGCCGCGCGCTGGTCAGCCAGCTGCATCCGCGCATGCTGATGCTGACCGTGCTGCCTTTCGTCCTGGCCACGCTGCTGTGGGGCGGGCTGCTCTGGTGGGGCTGGGACCCCATCATGGGCGCCACGCGCAGCTTCCTGGAAACCTCGGTGCTGACCAGCTGGATCTACAGCGCGCTCGACTGGTTCGGGCTGCAGTCGTTGCGCTCGGTGGTGGCGCCGCTGTTCGTGGCGGCGCTGGCGATCCCGCTGGTGATCGCGTCGATGCTGATGTTTATCGGCGTGTTCTCGGTACCGGCGGTGGTGCGCCACCTCGAGCGCAGCTACCCGGACCTGGCCAAGGCCCACGGCGGCAGCGTGCTGGGCAGCGTGTTCCATTCGCTCGGCAGCACCGTGGTGTTCCTGTCGCTGGTGCTGGTGACGCTGCCGCTGTGGCTGATCCCGCCGTTCTTTGCGCTGATTCCGCCGGTGCTGTGGGGCTGGCTGACCTACCGCGTGATGACCTATGACGCGCTCGCCGACCACGCCAGCGCCGAGGAGCGCAAGACCCTGGTGCGGCGCCACCGCACGCCGCTGCTG
>JABFVP010000567.1 GCA_013362725.1 Cupriavidus sp. | reverse complement strand
CTCCCCTCTCCCGCTTGCTGTATAGACCGGGGACATAGGTAACAGGCGTGCCAGGACATGGGTAACACTTTTCCCGCTTAGTCAGCGGGAGGACAACCTTGCCCTGGAGCCAAACCACCGTGAAGCAGCAAAGAGAAGAGTTCGTCCGCCTGGCGCGCCAGGCGGACGCCAATATTGCGGAGCTTTGCCGCCGCTTCTGCATCAGTCGCAAGACCGGTTACAAGTGGTTGAATCGAGAGGATCTGGACGACCGAACTCGGCGGCCACATAGCTCTCCCGGTCGAACTCCAGCTGCCGTCGAAGAGAGCGTGCTAGCGATACGAGCCGAACATTCGGCGTGGGGCGCCCGCAAGATCGCACACGTGCTGGAGCGCGACCACTGCGTCCAACTCGCCCCGAGCACAGTCAATTGGGTGCTGCGCCGCCATGGCTTGATCGATCCGGCCGCCAGCGCGGCCGCTACAGCATGGCAGCGCTTCGAACACGACCGGCCCAATGCACTATGGCAAATTGACTTCAAAGGCCACTTCGCCACCGACACGCAGAGGTGCCACCCGCTCACGGTCTTGGACGATCACTCCAGGTTCAATGTGCTGCTCAAAGCCTTGGGCAACGAACAGTTTGAGTCCGTACAGGAAGCGTTAGGGAAGGCTTTTGCGCGCTATGGGCTGCCCGAGCGGATCAATGCAGACAACGGCCCGCCCTGGGGTTCTCCAGTGCCCCGTGCATTGACCACGCTGGGCGCGTGGCTGATTCGCCTGGGCGTGCGGCTCAGTCATAGCCGACCTGGGCATCCTCAGACCAACGGCAAGGACGAGCGCTTCCATCGCACCATGCAGGCAGAGCTGCTGGCCAACCAGCGCTTCCGGGATCTGGATGATGCGCAGCACCACTTCAGCCATTGGCGTCACGTGTACAACTTCAAGCGCCCACACCACGCGCTGGATATGGAGACCCCCGCAAGCCGCTATGCGCCTAGTCCACGGGCGATGCCGCGCGAACTCCCGCCTATCGAGTACGGCAGCGATGACATCGTGCGAAAGGTAGGCGACGGGGGGCGCATCTGCTTCCGAGGAAAGACGTTCCGGGTCGGACGAGCCCTGGTCGGAACGCCCGTAGCGCTGCGCCCTCGCGTGGATATGGATGGCACCTTTGACGTCTACTTCTGCCATCAAAAGGTGGCCACCATAGACCTACAGCAGGCCGATTAAACTGGGGTCTGGACTGTTACCCATGTCCTGGCACATGTGTTACCCATGTCCCCGGTCCATACAGCACGCGGGAGAGGGGTTGGGGGAGAGGGCCGGCGCCTCCACGAAGTGCCACCCTTCCACCTGCCCACCCCACTCCATCCACGTAAACCCCAACCCCATCTCCCCCCATTTGACAGCCTTTTGACAGTTTCCCCCGCCTAGAATCCGCCCCAAGGCCGGAAGTTCCGGTCTGATGTTCACCAAAATCCAAGAACAGTCCCGGCCCGCCCTCGCCGCGCCGGACAGGAGACAAGCCCGGTGCCGCGCCGCTGCGCGCGCCACCGGCCCGCATCCCGTCCCGCAACGCCGTGGCCGCCGGAACCCCCGGGTCGGATCGCGGCCGCCATCGACTGGCAAGCGATCACCGGTATTACCAAGGAGACCGCCATGCGCCGTACCTATTTCCGCTTCGCCCATGCCGTGATGGCATCCGCCACCCTGGCCGCCGCTGCCGTGGCCGCACCCGCCTTCGCCATGGACAACGTCAAGGTCATGATCGGCGCCAATCCCGGCGGCGGCTTCGACCAGACCGGCCGCTCGCTGGGCGCGGCGATGATCGCCGCGGGCCAGGCCAAGGCCGCTTCGTACGACAACAAGGGCGGCGCCGGCGGCACCATCGCGCTGACCCAGTTCGTCAATACCGACAAGGGCAATCCCAATGCGCTGATGGTAGTGGGCGCGGTGATGGTCGGCGCGATCGAGACCAACAAGCCGCCGGTCACGCTGAAGAACGCCACGCCGATCGCGCGCCTGTTCGCCGACACCATGGTCATCACCGTGCCGGCCAGCTCGCCGATCAAGTCGATCAAGGACCTGACCACGCAACTGAAGGCCAACCCCGGCAGCGTCAGCTGGGGCGGCGGCTCCAAGGGCTCGATCGACCATATCCTGGCCGGCCTGATCGCCAAGGAAAGCGGCGTCGACCCGAAGAAGGTCAACTACGTGCCGTTCCAGGGCGGCGGCGAAGCCTCGGCCTCGATCATGGGCGGGCACGTGACGGTGGGCATTGCCGGCGTGTCCGAGTTCCTGCCCTTTATCAAGAGCGGCAAGATGCGCGCGCTGGCGGTCACCTCCAAGGACCGCGTTGCCGACATCCCGACGCTGAAGGAGCAAGGCGTCAACGTCGAGATCTACAACTGGCGCGGCGTGTACGGCGCGCCGGGCATCACGCCGGAGCAGCGCAAGGCCATGATCGACGCGGTGGTCAAGGCCACCGAGAGCAAGGCCTGGAAGGACACGCTGCAGAAGAACGACTGGACCCCGTTCCTGCTGACCGGCGACGAGTTCGGCAAGTTCGTCGACAGCGAATCGACCCGCCTGGGCGCGACGCTGCGTGAACTGGGCGTGGCCAAGTAACACAATCCCGGGTGCGCGGGGCTGCCGCGCCATGCCTGCCCCTTAACGTACCCTCGCTTTACCTGTCGTGCCTGCCGACGCCGCCGGTGATCCCGGCGGCCGGAAACACGGCGCGGGGCCCGGTGTCCACCTGCGATACCGAAGACAACAATATCTGTCACCGGGCCCCGCCGCCGCGCGGGCACCACTCGCCAGCGTCGCGCATGCCAGCCCCCGGGGCCGGCGACCATGGCCAAGGAGTCTCCATGAAACCCTCCCACCTCGCTATTGGCATCGCCGTGCTGGCGATCTCGCTGTTCTTCTTCCTCGGCCTGTCCGGCATCACCGGCGACACGGGCTATGCGGGCCTGTCGCCGCGCTTCGTGCCCACGCTGGTCGCGATCGGCCTGGCGGTGTGCGGCGCGCTGCTGACCTGGCAGGGCGTGCGCGGCGGTTTCCGCAACATGCCGGAAGAGGACGCCGAGCTGCCCGGCGCACCGCACAACTTCGGCGGCTTCCTCTGGGTTGCCGCGGGCCTGGTGCTGAACATGGCGCTGATCGGCACGCTCGGCTTCGTGCTGTCGTCGACGCTGCTGATGGTCTGCGTGGCGCGCGGCTACGGCAGCCGCCGCCTCGTGCGCGACGTGATCGTCGGGCTGTGCATCACGGTGCCGATGTGGGCGCTGTTCGAGTTCCTGCTCGGCATCAACCTGCCGCTGCTGCCCATCGCCGGCTTCTGAGCCCGCCCGTCACGCAAGGAGTCTTCGCATGGATACCCTGAACCAGCTGATGCACGGCTTTGCCGTTGCGATCACGCCGATCAACCTGATGTGGGCCCTGGTGGGCTGCTTCCTCGGCACCGCCATCGGCGTGCTGCCCGGCATCGGCCCCGCACTCACGGTGGCGATGCTGCTGCCGCTGACCGCCAAGGTCGAGCCCACCGCGGCGCTGATCATGTTTGCCGGCATCTACTACGGCGCGATGTACGGCGGCTCGACCACCTCGATCCTGATGAACACGCCGGGCGAGTCTTCCACCATGGTCACCGCCATGGAAGGCAACCTGATGGCCAAGAACGGCCGTGCCGGCCCGGCGCTGGCGACCGCGGCGATCGGCTCGTTCGTGGCCGGCACCATCGCCACCGTGCTGCTGTCGCTGTTCGCGCCGGTGGCGGCCGACGTGGCGCTGCAGTTCGGCCCGGGCGAGTACTTCATGATCATGCTGCTGGCCTTCACCACGGTTTCCGCGGTGCTGGGCTCGTCGCTGCTGCGCGGCATGACGGCGCTGTTTCTGGGACTGGGCATCGGCCTGATCGGCATGGATTCGCTGTCGGGCCAGACGCGCTATTCGATGAACGTGCAGGAGCTGTACGACGGCATCGATATCGTGGTGGTTGCCGTGGGCCTGTTCGCGGTGGGCGAGGCGCTGTTCAACGCGTTCTTCCCGCAGCCGCCCGGCACCTACAACAAGCTCAGCTCGACCCGCATGAACCGGTCGGACTGGAAGCGTTCGATCCCGGCCTGGCTGCGCGGCACCTTTATCGGCTTCCCGTTCGGGCTGATTCCCGCGGGCGGCGCCGAGATCCCGACCTTCCTGTCGTACGCGACCGAGAAGAAGCTGTCGGACCACAAGGAAGAGTTCGGCAAGGTCGGCGCGATCGAAGGCGTGGCCGGTCCCGAGGCCGCCAACAACGCGGCCGTGACCGCGACGCTGGCGCCGCTGCTGACGCTGGGCATCCCCACCTCCAACACCACCGCGATCCTGCTGGCCGCGTTCCAGAACTACAACCTGCAGCCGGGCCCGATGCTGTTCCAGACCTCGGGCGACCTGGTGTGGGGCCTGCTGGCGTCGCTGTATATCGGCAACGTGATGCTGCTGGTGCTGAACCTGCCCGCGATCGGCCTGTGGGTGCGCATGCTGCGCGTGCCGACGCCGCTGCTGTACGGGGGCATCCTGATCTTCGCCGGGTTGGGCGCCTACGGCATCCGCCAGTCGTGGTTCGACCTGCTGCTGCTGTTCGTGGTCGGCCTGCTCGGCATGGTGATGCGCCGCTTCGACTTCCCCACCGCGCCGGTGATCGTCGGCATGATCCTCGGGCCGATGGCGGAGAAGCAGCTGCGCAATGCGCTCGCGATCGGCCAGGGCGACTGGAGCCTGTTCCTGCGCCAGCCGATCTCGGCCTCGATCCTGGCGCTGACGGTGGCGGTGGTGGTGATCCCGCGCCTGCTGCGCTGGCACGCCGGGCGCGGCAGCGCGCATGCGCAGGCAGACAACGCCGCGTGATTCGCGTGAGCATGCGATAGTCTCTCCGGGGCCCGGCGCCATGGCGTGCGGGCCTCTTTGCTTTTCCTCTTCACAACAACAAGCGCCGGCGCCCCCGCGCCAGGCCGCTGATCGATGCCGCTTGCCGCCAACCGCTGGCTGTCCGCGCTGCCCACGCTGGCGCTCGGGCTCGCCGCCGCCCTGTTCTGCACCCTCCTGCATACGCCGCTGCCGTGGATGATCGGGCCGCTGCTGGCGGTGGCCGCCGCGCGCATGGCCGGCGCCGACCTGCGCGCGCCGGCGCAGGCGCGCAATGCCGGCCAATGGGTCATCGGCGCCTCGCTCGGGCTGTATTTCACGCCGGACGTGGTGGCACGGCTGGTGGAGTACCTGCCGTACATCGTCGCCGCCTCGCTGTTCGCGCTGGCACTGGGCGCGGGGGGCGCGCTGCTGCTGCGGCGGACCACCGGCGTCGCCTTCAAGACCGCGTTCTTCTCCACTGCGATCGGCGGCGCCTCGGAAATGGCCAACCTGGCCGAGCGCAATGGCGCGCGCATCGACCAGGTGGCAGCCGCCCATTCGCTGCGGGTGCTGATGGTGGTGGTGACGGTGCCGGCGATCTTCCAGTACGGGGGCATCCACGGGCTCGACCCGTATATCCCGGGCCCGCGCGTGGTCAGCGCGCCGGGGCTGGTGGCGCTGGTGGTGATCACGCTGGGCGTGGCGCTGCTGGTGAAGCGGCTGAACATGCCCAACCCCTTCGTGATCGGCACGCTGCTGGCGGCGGCGGTGCTGACCGCCTGCGGCATCGAGCTGTCGGCGATTCCCACCTGGATGAGCCGGGCCGGCCAGCTGCTGATCGGGGTCTCGCTGGGCGTGCGGTTCTCGCGCGAATTCCTGCATACCGCGCCGCGCTTTCTGTCGGGCGTGGCGCTGTACACCGTGCTGGCGCTGGTGGTGTCGGCGCTGTTCGGCTGGGGGCTGTCGGCGCTGTCGGGGGCGCACCCGGCCACGGTGATCCTGGGCACCACCCCGGGCGGCATTGCCGAGATGTGCATCACCGCCAAGGTGCTCGAGGTCGGGGTGCCGCTGGTGACCGCCTTCCACGTGATCCGGATGGCGTTCGTGGTGCTGGCCACCGGGCCCCTGTATCATTGCCTCAAACATCGCGTCGCGCCGGAGGAGACGGAATAGCGGTCCGCCACAGGATCGCCATGGTGCGGCCAGACAGAACAAGGAGCACCATGCCCGAAGCCCTGACCCTTGCCGACATCGACGCCACGCTCGAGCGCGTGCTGGCGCCGTGGGTACGCCAGCTCGGCCTGCGCGCCGAAGCCGTCGACGAGCGCGGCGTGACGCTGCGCCTGCCGTTCAGCGAATCGTTCCGCCATGCGGGCGGCGTGGTCTGCGGCCAGGTGCTGATGTCCGCCGCCGATACCGCCATGATCGTCGCCGTGGCCAGCGCGCTGGGCGCTTTCCGGCCGATGACCACGGTGTCGCTGACCACCAACTTCATGCGCCCGGTGATCGACGGCGACGTGCTGGTGCGCGCCAATGTGCTGCGGCTGGGCAAGACCGTGGTGTTCGGCGAGATCGAGCTGACCGGCACCGACGGCAAGCTGGCGGTGCAGGCCACCACCACCTACGCGCTGCTCTGACACGCCCGCATGCATTCCGGCTACGCCAATCCCTTCGACCAGGTGGTCTTTGCCGGCGGCGGCAACCGCTGCTGGTGGCAGGCGGGCTGGTGGGACACGGTCGCGCCGGCGCTGCAGCTGCGTCCGCGCGTAATCGCCGCGATCTCGGCCGGCGCGGCCACCGCCTGCATGGTCTATGCGCACGACTCGCACCAGACCATGGACTACTACCGCGCGGTGCTGGCCGACAACCGGCGCAATGCCTACTGGGGCAACCTGCTGCGCAACGAGCGCGTGTTCCCGCATTACGGCATCTACCGTACCGCGCTGCTGAGCATCTTTGCCGACGGACGGCTTGCGCACTTGCAGCAGGCACCCGAGATCCGCATCGGCGTGGCGCATATCCCGCGCTGGAGCGGTCCGCGCCTGGCGGTGGCCGCCGGGCTGCTGGCCTACAACATCGACAAGCACGTGCTCAAGACGCTGCACCCGCGGCTGGGGCGCAAGCTCGGCTTCCGGCCCGAGTTCGTGCGCGCGCAGGACTGCGCCTCGCCCGAGCAGCTGGCCGACCTGCTGCTGCAGTCGGCGTCGACACCGCCGTTCACGCCGGTGCTGCGCCGCGACGGCCGCCCGGTGCTGGATGGCGGGCTGGTCGACAACGTGCCGGTCGACGCGCTCGATGCCGCGCCCGGCAATGTGCTGGTGCTGGTGACGCGGCTGTACCCGCGCCCGCGCCGTTTCGTGCTGGAGCAAGGCGGCCAGCGCCGCCTGTACCTGCAGCCTTCGCAGCGCGTGCCGATCTCGAGCTGGGACTACACCCGGCCCGATGCCATGACGCACGCCTATGAACTGGGCCGCCGCGACGGGGAAGCTTTCCTGCGCGAGTGGCCGTCGATCCTGAATACCGAACTGCGGCCCGCTGCCTAGTTTCCGTGTTGCCGGCGCTGGCCTGATGATTGTCGATGCGGCCCGCGTGCCGCGACAGGAGGCATGGATGACCAAACGCCAGACACCGCTTTCCACAACGCCGCAGGCCAGGGTGCCGCGACGCGCCCGCGAGGTCAGCGCGGCGCCGCCGGTGCAGCAGGTGCC
>JABFVP010000244.1 GCA_013362725.1 Cupriavidus sp. | reverse complement strand
ACAGCAGCGTCGCCGTGGTCACGGCATCGTGCCGCGCCATCGGCAGATAGAGCGCCAGCACCACGGTGGCCAGCGCGGCCAGCGCATAGCCGCCGGCGATGGCCGCCAGCGCACGCGCGCCCACGCCGGCGCGATAGCGCCACCCGTCCCCCTGCAGTGCCTTGCTCACGCCGGCACCCGCAGCGCCGCGCGTGCAGCGGCATTTCCAGCGCTATTGGCGTGGCTGAGACAACAAGGATGGCAAGCGGGAGCAGGGGCGGCAGGCATGGCGCGATGCGGGCAGGGAATGACCACAAATGATAACAATTCGCATTTCCAACCTCAAGGCAATCCTGGCCGGCCACACATTAGCGCGCGATTCTTTTATCAATTTTTTTGAATAAGACTGACAATGTACGTCGGGAGAAAGCGTCGTGGCGTTCGCTATAGTTCTGCACATGGCAGCGCAACACAACAAACAGCGCCGCTACAAACAATCAACAATTTTGAATCGTTTAGGAGAACATCATGTCGAACGCCAAGCTCGAAGTCCTCACCCCGCGCAACAGCCAGCTGATCATCATCGACCACCAGCCGCAGATGGCCTTCGGGGTGCAGTCGATGGACCGCCAGACCATGAAGAACAATGTGATCGGGCTGGCCAAGGCCGCCCGCGTGTTCGACGTGCCGACCACCATCACCACCGTCGAGAGCGATTCGTTCTCGGGCTACACCTACCCCGAGTTGCTGGATGTGTTTCCCGGCAAGCAGACCCTCGAGCGCACCTCGATGAACTCGTGGGACGACCAGAAGGTGCGCGACGCCCTGCAGGCCGCCGGCCGCAAGAAGGTGGTGGTGGCCGGACTGTGGACCGAAGTCTGCAACACCACCTTCGCGCTGAGCGCGATGCTGGAAGGCGACTACGAGATCTACATGGTTGCCGACGCCTCGGGCGGCACCAGCAAGGAAGCGCACGACTACGCCATGCAGCGCATGATCCAGGCCGGCGTGGTGCCGGTGACGTGGCAGCAGGTCCTGCTGGAATGGCAACGCGACTGGAAGAACCGCGACACCTATGACGCCGTCACCGGCATCGCCAAGGAACACTCCGGCGCCTACGGCATGGGCATCGACTACGCCTACACCATGGTGCACAAGGTGGCGCAACGCACCGCCACGCCGCACGCATCGATCGCCCCGGTCCACGCACCGGTGATCGAGCGCTGATCCACGCTGCCAGCATCTGACAGGAGACCACACCATGAACCCAAGCCGAAGCCTCGCCCATGGCGCGCTGCTGCTCGGATGCTGGCTGGCCATCGGCACCTCGAGCCTGGCCGCCGCGGCCATCGTCGCGCAGACGCTGGCCTGAGCGGCGGCACGCTGCCGGCTAGCGCCGCTGCGCGAACATCGACATATGCCGGCCGATATGGTCGAGCAGTTCGAGCGCCGCCGCGGGCAGGGGCCGCCCGGCCTTCACCAGCAGCCGGGCCTGCGTGCCCAGAAACAAGGGATGGTCCAGCGGCACCACCGCCAGCGTGCCCGCCGCGATCTCGCGGTACGCGGCGAATTCCCCGATCAGCGTCATGTACTGGTCGTAGGCGACGAACTGCTTCAGCGCCGTCAGCGAGTTGCTGACCAGCGTCGCGCGGATCGAGACGTTTTCGGCGAACTCGACCATGCGCAAGGCATGGCCGACGCCAAACGACGCCGGCATCATGGCCAGCGGATAGGCCTGCAGGTCGGCGACGCTGGCCGCGCCGCCGCGCAGCGCCAGCGGGTGGTCGGGCCTGACCAGCAGCACCACCGGCTGCGACGCGCTCGCACGGTACTCGATGCGCGGGTGCGGCGGCGGATTGTAGGCCAGCCCGATATGCGCGCGGCTTTCCGCCACTTCCTCCAGCACGCCATCGACCGCAAGGATGTCCATGCGGATATCCAGGCGCGGATAGCGCGCACAGAACCGTGCCAGCACTTCGTTGACGAGCAGGTCGACGTAGCCCTCGCTCAGGACCAGCCTGACCTCGCCTTGCTGCAAGCCTTGCAGCGCGTGCAGCTGGTCTTCCAGCTTCTCCTGGTGCGAGCGGTAGCCGCGCCAGAATTCCAGCAGGTGCGCCGCCGCGGCGGTGGGCCGCAACCCGCGCGGCTCGCGCTCGAACAGCAGCGCGCCGAGTTCTTCCTCCAGCAACCGGATCTGCCGCGTGATCACCGAGGGCGAGGTGTTCAGGCTGTCCGCCGCGCCGCGGATGGTGCCGTGCGCCAGCACTTCACGGAAGTATCGCAGCCGCTGCTGATTGATCTCTCGCATGTCGAACGCCTGTTCCGCCGTTTTTCCGCAGCGGTAACGATACCCGAACGCGCCTCGCCTTGCTTGCCACGGGCAGCGTGGGCCACCTGGACCGGTGCGTTGCCCGGAACAGAACGAAGTGTGGCCTGAGTTGCTGTTTGCCAGCGTGGCCCCGGCTGCCAGGATTCAGCTCACGAGGGCTCCAATGAAGCCCCGCCGAGCCGCAATCAAACCGGAGACAGCGAGCATGCTAGCCATCCCTACCGCAGGCGCCATGGAAGGCGCTTCCAGCCTTTACAACCGGATCAACTGGCGACTGTTGCCGTTCCTGCTGGTCTGCTACCTGTTCGCCTACCTGGACCGGGTCAATGTCGGCTTTGCCAAGCTGCAGATGCAAGGCGACCTGGGCTTTTCCGACGCGGCCTACGGCGTGGGCGCAGGGATCTTCTTCGTGGGCTATGTGCTGTTCGAACTGCCGAGCAACCTGATGCTGCCGCGGGTCGGGGCGCGCAAGACCTTCAGCCGGATCCTGGTGCTGTGGGGGCTGACCTCGGCCTGCATGGTGTTCGTGCGGGACGTGCCGACCTTCTACGCGTTGCGCTTCCTGCTCGGCGTGTTCGAGGCCGGCTTCGCGCCCGGCATGATCTATTACCTGTCGTGCTGGTACGGGCCGCAACGCATGGCCCGGGCCATCGCCATCGTGTTCCTGGCGGGACCGATCGGCGGCATTGTCGGCGGGCCGGTGTCGGCGTGGCTGATGACCGCGCTGGCGGGCCATGGCGGACTGGCGGGCTGGCAATGGATGTTCCTGGTCGAAGGCCTGCCGTGCGTGCTGCTCGGCATGCTGGCGCTGTCGCTGGTGCCGGATCGCCCGGCGCAGGCGAGCTGGCTCAGCGACGCCGAACGGCGCCTGCTGGAAGCCGAACTCGGCCCGGTCGCCGCGCACAAGCATGGCTTTGGCGCCGTGGCCCGCGACCCGCGCGTCTATGTGCTGGCGCTGGCTTACTTCTGCATCATCGCGGCGATCTACGCCATCAGCTTCTGGCTGCCGACCATGATCAAGGCGCAGGGCGTGGACGATACCGTGCGGCTCGGCTGGTACGCGGCCATCCCCTACGTGGCGGCCGCGTTCGGCATGTACTACATGGGCCGCAAGTCCGACCGCTCGGGCGAGCGGCGCCTGCACTGCGCGCTGCCGGCACTGGCGGCAGCCATGCTGCTGGCGGCCTCGGTGCTGGCGGATGGCAACCTGGTGGCGACGCTGGTGCTGCTGACGCTCGCCACCATGGGACTGTGGATGGCCTACACCGTGTTCTGGGCCATGCCGGCCGAATACATCCAGGGCCCGGCTGCGGCAGGCGGCATTGCGCTGATCAACACCATCGGCCTGTCGGGCGGCTTCTGGGGACCGGCCACCATCGGCTGGACCAAGACCGCGACCGGCAGCCTCCATCTCGGCATGCTGATGATGGCCGCGCTGCCGCTGCTGGCGGCCGTCATCATCCTGTGCAACAAGCTGCCCGCGCGCCGCTGATGCGGCGTCGCGCCGCCGTGACCCCGACCATCACTCACCAAGGAGCTCCCGTGCAACTTCATCTTTCAACCTGGGCGGAGATCGAGCAATACCTGGCCCGCAGCCGTACCATCGTGATCCCCATCGGCTCGAACGAACAACATGGCCCGACCGGGCTGCTCGGTACCGACTGGTTGTGCCCGCAAATCATTGCCGGCGAGGCGGAGCAGCAGGCCGATATCCTGGTGGCGCCGACTTTCAATATCGGCATGGCGCAGCATCACCTGGCGTTCGCCGGGACGATTTCGCTGCGTCCGTCGACCTTCATCGCCGCGATCGGCGACTGGGTACGCTCGCTGGCAGGGCATGGCTTCGAGAAGCTGCTGTTCCTGAACGGCCATGGCGGCAACGTTGCCTCGATCGATGCGGCCTTCTCCGAGCTCTACGCCGAAGCCAGCTTCGCCAGGCGCCGCGCCGGCTTTGCCCTGAAGCTGTGCAACTGGTGGGACTTGCCTGGCGTGGGCGAGCTGGCGCGCGACCAGTTCCCGACCGGCCATGGCTCGCACGCCACGCCTTCCGAAATCGCGATCACCCAGTGGGCCTTTCCGGATGCGCGCAAGCATGCCGACTATGCGCCACGGATCGCGCCCAGCGTCCCGATACGCGAGGCGCTGGACTTCCGAGCGCGCTATCCGGACGGCCGCATCGGCTCGGACCCCGGATTGGCAACGGCCGAGAAAGGCGCCGCGCTGGTACGGCTGGCGGCGCAGAGCCTGGTGCAGGAACTGGACGCGTTCAGCCGCGAACCGATGCCAGAGTGATGTCTCCACGACGTGTATGGCTGCCGCGGCCGGGACTGGTTACGCCATGTATCAATTGCTGTTCCCGCCGATGGCTTTATCGCGTGCCGGCGAGCCCATAGAGTCTGCCGTGTGAGCCACGACACCTTTGGATTGGGAGCCATCATGTCTGTCCAGCAACGACTCGCGGCGCGCGGCCTGGCGCTGCCGCAACCGCCTCAACCCTTGGGCAGTTATACCGCGGTCAGCCAGGCCGGCGACCTGCTGTTCATTTCCGGGCAGTTGCCGCTGCAGGACGGCAAGGTGATCTGGCAGGGCCAGGTCGGCAAGGACCTGAGCGTCGACGAAGGCAGGCGTGCTGCCGAGCTGGCGGCGCTCAACGTGCTGGCGCAGATCGACGCGCATCTGGGCGGCTTTGCACGGCTCGACCACCTCGTGCGGGTCGACGGCCACATTGCCAGCGCGCCCGGATGGTTCGCCCAGCCGGCGGTGCTCGACGCGGCGTCGGAACTGTTCCGCGACGTGCTGGGCGACAAGGCCGGCCACGCGCGCACGATCTCTTCGCACTTCCAGCAGCCGGGCAACGCGGCT
This sequence comes from Cupriavidus sp., assembly GCA_013362725.1. Lineage (GTDB taxonomy): Bacteria > Pseudomonadota > Gammaproteobacteria > Burkholderiales > Burkholderiaceae > Cupriavidus. The sequence goes on along the minus strand of JABFVP010000244.1, from coordinate 2,424 downwards.
GTGATCCTGGTGGTCATCGCCCAGGTACGGCCGGCATGAGCGGACCTGCTAAGCCGAGAATTTTTCGAGCAGGAAGTCAACGAAGACCCGCACCCGGCGCGTGACATGACGCGCGGACGGGTATAGCAGCACGAACGGGCGCGCGCTGCCGCCGTATTCGCGCAGCACTTCCACCAGCGTGCCGTCGCGCAGGTCTTGTTCCACCACGAAGCGATAGGTCTGGAACAGGCCGGCGCCGGCGCGCACCAGCGTGGCGCCGCCAAGGATATCCTCCGACGCCGTGTACGAGCCGGTCGTGACGATATCGGTTTCCGTGCCGTCGACCCGGAGGGTCCAGGGAATCCTGCGTCCGCTGCTGGGGCGCTCGAACTGGATGCATTCATGCCGCAGCAGATCCTCCGGCGTTTGCGGCGTGCCGGCTTGCCGCAGGTAGGCGGGCGTCGCCACCACCACCAGTTCGGCATCCTCGAGCTTGCGCGCGATCAGGTTGGAGTCATCCGGCGCGCGCCCACGCACGCACAGGTCATAGGTGTCATCGGCGAAATCCACATTGCGGTTGCTGATGTGCACATCGATCTGTACCTCCGGGTACCGCGCCCGGAATGCCGGCAGCACCGGCAACACGCGATAGTGGGCATAGGGCGTCGGCAGGCTGATGCGCAGCCGCCCGGCCGGCGTCGCGTGCTGGCCGCCGATCTGCCGTTCGGCATCGACCAGCTGCGCCAGCGCGGCGCGGCTCTGCTCGAAGTACAGGCGGCCTTCGTCGGTCAGGCGGATCTGCCGCGTGGTGCGCACGAACAGCCGCACGCCCAGCCGCTCCTCCAGCCGCTGCACGGTACGGCTGACCGCGGGCGGCGTCACGCCGGCGGCGACCGCGGCCGCGGTAAAGCTGCCCAGTTCCGCGGCCAGGCAAAACAGTTCGATGCTGCCGAGCTGGAGGTCATCGAATTGGCGCTTCATGGCTTCCCCCTGCTGGTGACGGACCTCGCCCCTTATCCGGGGCAGTCGCCATCATAGGTTCGCGCCCCGCCGAAGTCGACTGACGCGCCCGTGCATTAATACGCGCCGCGCATAACTGTTTGTCCGGCCGGCACCTTCGAAAGCCCGCCCCGAACCTCTAGATTGGAACCCATCGGCGCCGCCGGCCCGATCGGCACGCTAGCCGGACCAACCTACATCGAGGTGAAAACATGAGTGCAGCACAGAAAGTCGTCGTCATCACTGGCGCATCGCAGGGCATAGGCGCGGAACTGGTCAAGGCCTTCCGCGAACGCGGCGATCGCGTCGTCGCCACGGCGCGCAGCATCCGGCGGTCCGACGACCAGGACCTGCTGGCCGTCGCCGGAGACCTGGCCGACCCGGCCACCGCACGTCGCGTCATCGCCGAGGGCATGGCAAGGTTCGGCCGGATCGATACCCTCGTCAACAACGCCGGCATCTTCGTTGCCAAGCCGTTCACCAGCTATACCGACGAAGACTATGCGGCGGTCACCGGCATCAACCTGGCGGGTTTCTTCCATATCACGCAGCTGGCCATCGCCGAGATGGAAAAACAGCGCAGCGGCCACGTGGTCAGCATCACCACCAGCCTGGTCGATCATGCGCTCAGCGGGGTGCCATCGGTGCTGGCCTCGCTGACCAAGGGCGGCCTCAATGCGGCGACCCGGTCGCTGGCGATCGAATACGCCCGCACCGGTATCCGCGCCAATGCCGTCTCGCCCGGCATCATCAAGTCGCCGATGCACCCGGCCGAAACCCACGCGGCCCTGGGCGCGCTGCACCCGATGGGCCATATGGGCGAGATGCGCGATATCGTCGACGCCGTGCTGTACCTGGATGCGGCGCCCTTCGTGACCGGCGAGATCCTGCACGTCGACGGCGGGCAGAGCGCCGGCCATTGACCACGCGGCACGCGACCGCACGATGGGGCTGCCTCACGATGAGGCAGCCCTCTTGCTTCAGACCAGCCTGGTCTCGACGTGGATGTTGCCGCGCAGCGCCTTGGAGTACGGGCAGGTCTGGTGCGCGGTATCGACCAGCGCCTGCGCCAGCTCGCGCTCGATGCCGGGAATGCTGACATTGAGCCGGGCCTGCAGCTGGTAGGCGTCGCCGGCCATGCCCAGGTCGACCTCGGCATCGACCGACAGGTCCGACGGCAGCTTGACCTGCCGCTTGCCGGCCGCCAGCCCGATCGCGCCGATAAAGCATGCCGACCAGCCTGCTGCCAGCAATTGCTCGGGGTTGGTGCCGGCGCCGGGCGATCCTGGTCGTGACAGCTGCAGGTCGAGGCGGCCGTCGTCGCTGCGCGCCTCGCCGTCGCGGCCGCCCGCGGTGATGTGGACCTTGCCGGTGTACAGCACTTTTTCGATACGGGTCATGTCTGGTTGCTGTTGGTGGTGTTGGTGATGTTGGTGGAGATGAAGC
>JABFVP010000580.1 GCA_013362725.1 Cupriavidus sp. | reverse complement strand
GCGCAAGCAATACGGCGACACGGTCGTGGTCGACGACCTCGACCTGCAGGTTTTCCGCGGCCAGTGCTTTGGCCTGCTGGGCCCCATCGGCGCCGGCAAGACCACCACGCTGCGGCTGCTGCTGGGCCTGACCACGCCGCTGGCGGGCACGCTGACGCTGTGCGGCGAGCCCATCCCCGAGCGCGCGCCGCAGGCGCGCATGCGCGTGGGCGTGGTACCGCAGTTCGACAATCTCGATCCGGACTTCTCGGTGATCGAGAACCTGCGCATCTTCGGCCGCTACTTAGGGCTGTCGTCGGCCGAGATCGATCGGCGCGTGCCGAAGCTGCTGGAATTCGCGCGGCTCGAAAACCGCGCCGACGCGCAGGTGCGCGACCTCTCCGGCGGCATGCGCCGGCGCCTGACCGTGGCGCGCGCGCTGATCAACGACCCGGACCTGCTGGTGATGGACGAGCCCACCACCGGCCTCGACCCGCAGGCGCGCCACCTGATCTGGGAGCGGCTGAAGTCGCTGATGGCCAGCGGCAAGACCATCCTGCTGACCACGCACTTCATGGAAGAAGCCGAACGGCTGTGCAACTACCTGTGCGTGATCGACGGCGGCCGCAAGATCGCCGAGGGCAAGCCGCACGAGCTGATCGACAGCCAGATCGGCTGCGACGTGGTCGAGGTCTATGGCGATGAACTGGACACGCTGCGCGGCACGCTGACGCCGCTGGCGCAGCGCACCGAAATGAGCGGCGAGACGCTGTTCTGCTACGTGCGCGAGCCCGCCCCGCTGCTGGCGGCGCTGCACGGCAGGAGCGGCGTGCGCTACCTGCACCGCCCGGCCAACCTCGAGGACGTGTTCCTCAAGCTGACCGGCCGCGAGATGCGCGACTGAACCAGGGGACGACATGAGCGAACAGGACCCCCGCGCGGACGCCACCGATGCCACCCCCGCCGCCGCCATGGCGGCGCGCCAGGCCTATCCGCAGCCGCTGCTGCCGCGCAACCTGCGCAACTGGATGATGGTCTGGTACCGCAACTACATGGTGTGGAAGAAGCTGGCCGTTCCGTCGATGATCGGCAACCTGGCCGACCCGATGATCTACCTGTTCGGCCTGGGCCTCGGGCTCGGCCTGATGGTGGGCCAGGTCGACGGGGTGTCGTATATCGCCTTCCTGGCGGCCGGCACCACCGCGTCAAGCGTAATGATGTCGGCCAGCTTCGAGTCGATGTATTCGGCGTTCTCGCGCATGCATGTGCAGCGCACCTGGGAAGCGATCATGCATGCGCCGCTGACGCTGGGCGACGTGGTGCTGGGCGAGATCGCCTGGGCCGCCAGCAAGGCGGTGCTGTCGGGGCTGGCCATCATGCTGGTGGCGGGCGCGCTCGGCTATGCGCAGATGCCGGGGGCGCTGCTGGCGCTGCCGGTGATCGTGCTGGCCGGGATCGCCTTCGCCGCGCTGGCGATGATCGTCACCGCGCTGGCGCCCAGCTATGACTTCTTCATGTTCTACCAGACCCTGGTGATGACGCCGATGCTGCTGCTGTCCGGGGTGTTCTTCCCGCTGGAGCAGTTGCCCGAAGGCGTGCAGGCTGCCGCCAAGGCGCTGCCCCTGGCTCACGCGGTGGCGCTGATCCGGCCGCTGATGCTGGGCCGCCCGGTCGACGCTGCGGGCTTGCACCTGGCGGTGCTGGTCGCCTATGCGGTCATCGCGCTGGTGGTGTGCCTGGTGCTGCTGCGCCGCCGGCTGCTGCGCTGACTCGGCCCCATGCCAGGCTCAACTACTACTACGCATTCCATGCCGTCTTTATTTCCCCGCTTGCGCCGCAACAGGCGCAACGATAGCCAGACCTCTGCCACCCTGCCGCGCATCGCGCCGATACTGGCAGCCGCCTGCGCCGTCGCGTCGCTGTCCGGCTGCATGGTGGTCGGCGCCACCGTGGCGGTCGGCAGCGCCGCCGTGTCGACGGTGACGACGGTGGGCTCGGCCGCGGTCAGCGTGGCCTCGACCGCCGTCGGCACCACCTACGACGTCACCGCCGCCGGCGTGAAGGCGATGGCCGGCAGCGATGAGCCAGCGCCGCAAGAACCGGTGGTCGCGGCGACCCAGTAGCGCCTCAGGCGCCCAGGCCGCGCAGCAGGTCGGCCTTCAGGTCCTCGACCGACTCCAGCCCCACCGCCAGGCGGATCAGCCCTTCGCCGACGCCCGCGGCTGCCTTGGCCTCGGGGCTGACGCGCGCATGCGTGGTGGTGTACGGGTGCGTGATGGTGGTGCGGGTGTCGCCCAGGTTGCCGGTGATCGAGCACAGCCGGGTGTTGTCGATCACGCGCCAGGCATTGGCGCGCTGCTGCTCGGGCGTGACGCCCTTGAGCTCGAACGACACGATCGCGCCGCCGCCGCTTTGCTGGCGCATGGCGATCTGGTGCTGCGGATGCGACGCAAGCGCCGGGTGGAACACGCGCGCCACCGCTGGGTGCGATTCGAGGAACTGCGCCAGCGCCAGCGCGCTGGCCGAATGGCGCTCCATGCGGAGCGCCAGCGTTTCCATGCCCTTGAGCAGCACCCACGCATTGAATGCCGACAGCGTCGGCCCGGCGGTGCGCACGAACGGGAACACCTTGCCCATGATGAAGTCGTGCGAGCCCAGCACCGCGCCGCCCAGCACGCGGCCCTGGCCGTCGATATGCTTGGTGGCCGAGTGCACCACGATGTCGGCGCCGAACTTCATCGGCTGCTGCAGCGCCGGCGAGCAGAAGCAGTTGTCGACCACCAGCAGCGCGTTGGCATCGTGGGCGATGTCTGCCACGGCGGCGATGTCAGCCACTTCGGTCAGCGGGTTCGACGGCGTTTCCAGGAAGAACAGCCTGGTGTTGGGCCGCACCGCGGCACGCCACGCTTGCAAGTCGGTGGGATCGACGAAGGTGGTCTCGACGCCGAACTTGCCGAAGATATTGTTGAACAGCGTCATGGTCGAGCCGAAGATCGCGCGCGAGCTGACCAGGTGGTCGCCGGCCTGCATCGACGACAGCACCACCGACAGGATCGCGCTCATGCCCGAGGCGGTGGCCATGCAGGCCTGCGCACCTTCCAGCGCAGCCAGGCGCGACTGGAACATCGACACGGTCGGGTTGGTGAAGCGCGAATAGGTATAGCCCTCTTCCGAGTTGGCAAAGCGCTCGGCGGCCTCGGCGGCGCTGTTGAAGCAAAAGCTCGAGGTCAGGTACATGGCCTCGGAGTGCTCCATGAACTCGCTGCGCAGCGTGCCGGCGCGCACGCCGAGGGTATCGATGCCAAGCGATTCGGGATTGAGCGGTTGGTTCATGCTGGTGGCGCGGTCGTACCCGCGCGAATGCGATGGTTGCGACAAGCCGCACACTGCCCGGCGGGCGGCGCGCGGCCATGAAAAAAGCCCGTGCGATCGGATGGTCGGATCGACGGGCTTGCTGTCCTGCGTAGGCGTAGGGCCTTGGGCTTCAGGCTGTGGCGGCCGGCTTCCGGGCCTTGCCGCGCCGGCAAGGCGCTGCGCAGCGGGAATCGTTGCTGGCCACCATCTCTTTAGCTGTTTCGGGCTGTACCCGCGTCCGCAAGCTGACTGTCAAATCGACGCCCGGCCATGTTACGGCCGGGCATCGCATTCGTCAACGCGCGCCAACGCGGTGGCGGGGCTTACTCGTTGCCGCCGGAGCGCTGCAGGTGCAGCTGCGAGCGCTCGGTGTCGCCGCCGGTGCCGTCGCGGTCGGCCTGGCTGCGCGCGGTTTCCAGGCGGTCCAGGTAGGCCTCGTCGATATCGCCAGTGATGTAGCGGCCGTCGAAGCACGAGGCGTCGAAGTCCTTCAGCGCGGGGTTGATGTCGCGCACCGCCTGCTTCATCGCTTCCACGTCCTGGTACACCAGCTTGTCGGCGCCGATGATCTTGGCGATCTCTTCGTGCGTGCGGCCATGCGCGACCAGCTCGCTGCGGGTCGGCATGTCGATGCCGTACACGTTGGGAAACTTCACCGGCGGCGCGGCCGAGGCGAAGATCACCTTGTTGGCGCCGGCGTCGCGCGCCATCTGCACGATCTCGAACGAGGTGGTGCCGCGCACGATCGAGTCGTCGACGATCAGTACGTTCTTGCCCTTGAACTCCACGCCCATGGCGTTGAGCTTCTGGCGCACCGACTTCTTGCGCACCGCCTGGCCCGGCATGATGAAAGTGCGGCCGACGTAGCGGTTCTTGAAGAAGCCTTCGCGGTAGTTGACGCCCAGGCGGTTGGCCACCTGCATCGCCGCCGGCCGGCTGGAATCCGGGATCGGCATGACCACGTCGATATCGCCGGCCGACACTTCCTGGCGGATCTTCTCGGCCAGGTAGTCGCCCATGCGCAGGCGCGCGTCGTAGACCGGCACGCCGTCGATACACGAATCCGGGCGAGCCAGGTAGACGTATTCGAAGATGCACGGGGTCAGCACCGCGTTGTCGGCGCATTGCTTGCTGTAGAGCTTGCCGTCGAGGTCGATGAAGATGGCCTCGCCCGGCGCCACGTCGCGCTCGAGCTTGTAGCCGATACCTTCCAGCGCCACCGACTCCGACGCCACCATCCATTCCTTGCCGGTGGGGGTTTCGACACTGCCCAGGCACAGCGGGCGGATGCCGAACGGATCGCGCACCGCCAGCATGCCGTAGCCGGCGATCTGCGCGGCGATGGCGTACGAACCGCGCACGCGGCGGTGCAGGCCGCCGACCGCCTTGAAGATGGTGTCCGGGTCCAGCGCCATGCCGTTGCTGGCGCGCTGCAGCTCGTCGGCCAGCACGTTCAGCAGCACTTCGGTGTCCGAATGCGTGTTGATGTGGCGGCGGTCGCGGCGGAACATCTCCTCGCGCAGCTGTTCCCAGTTGGTCAGGTTGCCGTTATGCGCCAGGATCACGCCGTAAGGGGCGTTCACGTAGAACGGCTGCGCCTCTTCTTCGCTGGAAGCGGAGCCCGCAGTCGGATAGCGCACCTGGCCGATGCCGGCTGCGCCCGGCAGGCTGCGCATGTTGCGGGTACGGAAGACATCGCGCACCAGGCCGTTGGCCTTGTGCATGTGGAAGGTACTGCCGTTGGCGGTGGCGATGCCGGCAGCATCCTGTCCGCGGTGTTGCAACAACAGCAGGCTGTCGTAAATCAATTGGTTGACGGGCGTGGATGACACCACACCGACGATACCGCACATGCCAAGCTCCCAGGAAAGGCTTTGATTCAGGGGGCGCAGCCCGGCCCGGGATCCTCCGGGCCCGAAGGCCTGCGTTACTACCAGCCGCGCAACGTGCCCGGCCTTATGTCTTCATGTACTTCGCCAGCTCCGGCGGCAGCCATGGCCTGATCGATTCCATGGCCTGCATCACATACGGGCGGCTCACTGCATCGCGCCAGAACGGTTCTTCCGGCAATTTCGTCAGGCTGGCCAGCGTCACCATCACCATCACCAGCAGCACGCCGCGCAGCACGCCGAACACCAGTCCCAGGCCGCGGTCGGCGGGCTTGAGGCCGGTGCTCTCGAGCAACTGTCCGACCACCATGCCGGCCAGCGAGGCCCCCAGCACGGTGCCGATCAGCAGCACCACGAAGCCCAGCGCGTGGCGGGCCAGCTCGCCGCCCGGCAGGGACTCGGGCATCCAGCCCGCAGCCACCGCACCGTAGCGGAACGCCACCCAGAACGCCACCACCCAGCCGATCAGCGACAGCACCTCGCGCACCAGCCCGCGCAGCACGCCCAGCAGGCCCGAGGCCAGCAGGATGAAGACCACGGCATAGTCGAAGAAAGTCGGCTGCATCGTTGCTGGCGGCCGCGCACACGCGCCGGCCGCGGCGCCCTTACTGTTCCACGACCTTCGAGGTCAGCCCCACGGCGCGCACGCGCTTGTCGGCGGCATCGGCGGCGTCGCGGTCGTTGAAGGGACCGGCACGCAGCAGGATGCGCTCGCCATCGGCCAGCACTTTCTTTTCGACATAGGCCGGCACCTTGCTCGCCTTGAGCTTGGCCAGCCAGCCCCTGGCGCGCTCCTCGGACGAAAAGGCGCCGATCAGGATCAGGTACTTGCCGCTGCCGGACTTGGCTTCGGCCTTGCTTTCAGGCTTCGGCTCGGCCTTGGCCTCGGTACGCTGCGCCGGCTTGTCGGCGGCAACCGCCGCGGCCTTCGGCGCATTGATGATTTCCTCGCCGGCATCGAGCGCCGCGGCATCATTGCGCGCGGCCGGCGCGGGCGGCAGCGGATCGGCCTTGCGCGGCTCGACGCGCGGCTTCTGCGCGCCGACGCCGTTGGCGACCTTGACCGAGACATCGTCGGACACCGGCCGCGGCTTGGTCTCGAACACGATCGGCAGCACGATCACGGCGGCCACCATCAGCACCACGGCGCCGATCAGCCGGCGGCGCGCGCGTTGCTTCTGCGGGAATTCGGGGTCCAGCGTGTCGTCGGCATACTCGTCGGCCAGGCGGCGCGACGAGGCGATGCCCGCACCCGTATCGGCGCGCTGGCGCCGGGCACGCTCGGGTGCCGGGTCGTTGCCCTTGCGGGAGGAAAACAGCGAAAGCAGGCCCATAGATTGGTTCGGTGATACGGCCCGGTGGGCCGCTCGTTGCGTTTGCCGCTCAGTGATCGGCCAAGGCCGCCGGGGTTGCCAGCACAGCGCGCGCCGGCACGCCCGCTTCAGTTCGCCTGCGTGGCACGGTAGGCCATCACGCCGGCGACGGTATAGAACGATCCGAAGACCAGAATTCTATCATTCTCGGTGGCGCGCTCGATGGCGTCGCGGAATGCCGCCTCGGGGCTGGAAAAGCAGGCCGCGGTCGCATCCGGGCCGGGCTGGAAGCCCCCTGCTTCCAGCTTGCCGAGCAGGTCCGCGGCGCTGGCCGCGCGTTCGGTCGGCAGGTCGCACAGGCACCAGTGGTCGACCTTGTCGGCCACATGCTGCAGCACCCCGGCGATGTCCTTGTCCTGCATCGCGCCGAACACCGCGTAGGTGTAGCGGAAGAAGCCCATGTTCTCGAGGTTCTGCCCCAGCGTCGCGGCCGCATGCGGATTGTGCGCCACGTCGAGAATCACCGCCGGGCGGCCCGGCAGCACCTGGAACCGGCCCGGCAGTTCGACGAAGGCCAGCCCGTTGCGTACTTCCTGCGCGCTCACCGGCAGGCGCTCGCGCAGCGCCTGCAGCGCCGCCAGCGCGGCCGATGCGTTCAGCAGCTGGTTGGCGCCGCGCAGTGCCGGATAGCCCAGGCCATTGAGCTTGCGCCCGCCGCCGCTCCAGTCCCATTGCTGGCGCTCCTGGCCCTTGGCGGCCTGGAAGTGGTAGTCGCGCCCCACCAGCCACAATTCGGCGCCGACCGCTTCCGCGTGCGCCAGCAGCGACTTGGGCGGCACCGGGTCGCCGCAGATCGCCGGCACGCCCGGGCGGAAGATGCCAGCCTTCTCGAAGCCGATTTCCTCGCGGGTGTTGCCCAGGTACTGGGTATGGTCGATGTCGACGCTGGTGATGATGGCGGAGTCGGTATCGATCACATTGGTGGCATCGAGGCGGCCGCCCAGCCCCACTTCGAGGACGATCGCGTCGAGGCCGGAAGCGGCGAAGAAATGGAGGATCGCCAGCGTGGTGAACTC
>JABFVP010000161.1 GCA_013362725.1 Cupriavidus sp. | reverse complement strand
GGGCAGGGCGCGGCGGGGCTGTTCGAAGTCCTGTAACGACCGACCGCCTGTTTGCTCCCCTCTCCCGCTTGCGGGAGAGGGGCCGGGGGAGAGGGCAGGAGCTCGCAGTACTCGGGCGCCTCCGTTCGTGGCCACGCCGGCCCTCTCCCCAACCCTCTCCCGCAAGCGGGAGAGGGAGCCCGCCATTGGTCATCCAAAGCAAAGCGTTCTTCAAGCGCTACGCAGTCCCGAGAACAGAAAAGAATTCGCGAGCGCCCCACGCCGTGCGCCGCCTGGAGACACCATGTCGATGATCCTTTCCCGCCGCGACCTGAACTTCATCCTGTATGAATGGCTCAAGGTCGACGAGCTGACCCGCATCCCGCGCTACGCCGACCACTCGCGCGAGACCTTCGATGCCGCGCTGGATACCTGCGAGAAGATCGCCACCGACCTGTTCGCGCCGCACAACAAGAAGAACGACCAGCATGAGCCCGAATTCGACGGCGAGACCGTCAGCATCATCCCCGAGGTCGGCACCGCGCTGAAGGCCTTCTGCGACGCCGGTCTGATGGCCGCCGGGCAGGACTACGAACTGGGCGGCATGCAGCTGCCGGTGGTGGTGGAAAAGGCCGGCTTCGCCTACTTCAAGGGCGCCAACGTCGGCACCAGCTCTTATCCGTTCCTGACCATCGGCAACGCCAACCTGCTGCTGGCGCATGGCACGCCGGCGCAGGTCGAGACCTTCGTCAAGCCGGAGATGGCAGGGCGCTTCTTCGGCACCATGTGCCTGTCGGAGCCGCAGGCCGGCTCGTCGCTGTCGGATATCACGACGCGCGCCGAGTATGAGGGCGAATCGCCGCTGGGCGCGCAATACCGGCTGCGCGGCAACAAGATGTGGATTTCCGCTGGCGAGCACGAGCTGTCGGACAACATCGTCCACCTCGTGCTGGCCAAGATCCCCGGCCCGGACGGCAAGCTGATCCCGGGCGTGAAGGGCATCTCGCTGTTCCTCGTGCCCAAGTACCTGGTCAACGAAGACGGTTCGCTGGGCGAGCACAACGACGTGGTGCTGGCCGGCCTGAACCACAAGATGGGCTATCGCGGCACCACCAACTGCCTGCTGAACTTCGGCGAGGGCATGAAGTACCGGCCGGGCGGCAAGGCCGGCGCGATCGGCTACCTGGTGGGCGAGCCGCACAAGGGCCTGGCCTGCATGTTCCACATGATGAATGAGGCGCGCATCGGCGTGGGCCTGGGCGCGGTGATGCTGGGCTATACCGGCTACCTGCACGCGCTCGACTATGCGCGCAACCGTCCGCAAGGCCGCCCCGTCGGCCCCGGCGGCAAGGATGCCGCCAGCCCGCAGGTGAAGCTGGTCGAGCACGCCGATATCCGCCGCATGCTGCTGGCGCAGAAGAGCTATGTCGAGGGCGGCCTGGCGCTGAACCTGTATTGCGCGCGGCTGGTGGACGAGGAACAGGCCGCTGCTGCCGCGGGCGACCAGGAAGCGCATGCTCGCCTGGCGCTGCTGCTCGACATCCTGACCCCGATCGCCAAGAGCTGGCCGTCGCAATGGTGCCTGGAGGCCAACAACCTCGCGATCCAGGTGCATGGCGGCTATGGCTATACCCGCGAATACAACGTCGAGCAGTTCTATCGCGACAACCGGCTGAATCCGATTCACGAAGGCACGCACGGCATCCAGGGCCTGGACCTGCTCGGCCGCAAGGTGGTGATGAAGGATGGCGCCGCGTTCAGGCTGCTGGGCGAGCGTGTGCAGGCCACCATCGGCCGCGCGCTGGCCGCGGACGATGCCGAACTGGCGCAGCAGGCGCGCGCGCTCGGCGCCGCAACCAGGCGCCTGGCCGAGGTCACGCAGACGCTGTGGAGCGCCGGCGATGCCAACGTGACGCTGGCCAACGCATCGGTCTACCTCGAAGCCTTCGGCCATGTCGTGGTCGCGTGGATCTGGCTGGAGCAGGCACTGCTGGCGCAAGCCGCATTGGCGCAGGCGTGCGGCCAGGAAGACCAGGACTTCTATCGCGGCAAGCTGGCTGCGGCGGCGTACTTCTTCCGCTATGAACTCCCCAGGGTGGGCCCGCAACTCGACCTGCTGGCGTCGCTCGACCGCACCACGCTGGATATGCAGGACGCGTGGTTCTGAGCGCCCACCCCTTCACCCAAGACAACCAAGGAAGAGACAACATGCGCACCATCCAGCAACTGTTTGACCTGAAGGGCAAGACCGCGCTGATCACCGGCGGCTCGCGCGGGCTTGGCCTGCAGATTGCCGAGGCGCTGGGCGAGCAGGGCGCGCGCATCGTGCTATCGGCGCGCAAGGCCGACGAGCTGCGCGCCGCGCAGGAACACCTGAAGGGCCTCGGCATGGAGGCCGACTGGATCGCCGCCGACGGCTCGCAGGAAGCCGAAATCGCGCGCCTGGCCGACGAGGCCATCGCCAGACTCGGCCACGTCGACATCCTGGTCAACAACGCCGGCGCCACCTGGGGCGCCCCGGCCGAAGACCATCCGCTGGAAGCGTGGGACAAGGTGATGAACCTGAATATCCGCGGCCTGTTCCTGCTAAGCCAGCGCATCGGCAAGCTGTCGATGATCCCGCGCCGCCACGGCCGCATCATCAACGTGGCGTCGATCGCGGGCCTGGCCGGCAATCCGCCGGGCACCATGGAGACCATTGCCTACAACACCTCCAAGGGCGCGGTGGTCAACTTCACGCGCACGCTGGCGGCGGAGTGGGGCGAGCACAACATCACCGTCAACGCGCTGGCGCCGGGCTTCTTCCCGTCCAAGATGACCAAGGGCTCGCTCGAGCGCATGGGCGTCGAGGCCATGTGCGCGGGCGTGCCGCTGCACCGCCTGGGCGACGACGAAGACCTGAAGGGCGCGGCGCTGCTGTTTGCCAGCGATGCCGGCAAGCACATCACCGGGCAGATCCTGGCGGTCGACGGCGGCGTTAGCGCCGTATAAGCGCGGTCTGAGCGACGGCCTTCGTTTGCGGCAATAATGCGGGGGCGGCGCCGGCGGGCAAACTGCCGGTGCCTCTCCGACCCCCCAACCTCCACTTGCATTGCAATGAACCAGTACACCGGCTCCCTGAGCCATATCCCGTTCCTCGCCGAGCTCGGCGTGACCTGCAGCCTGGCCGAGGGCGGGCGCAGCGAGATCTCGCTGGCGACCGAAAAGCGCCACCAGAACAGCTGGGACATGGCCCACGGCGGCGTCATCATGACGCTGCTCGACGTGGCCATGGCGGTGGCCGGGCGCAGCAGCGATGCCGATGGCCGCGGCGTGGTCACCATCGAGATGAAGAGCAGCTTCATGGCGCCGGGCCGCGGCCCCCTGACCGCGCGCGGCACCACCGTGCACCGCACCACCACCATGGTGTTCTGCGAGGCCGAGATCGTCGATGCCGACGGCAAGACCGTGGCGCGGGGCTCGGGCACGTTCAAGTACATCCGGCGCATGCCGCCGCAGCGCCCCGGTGAAACCGATACCGGCGCCGACGGCTGAGCGCCGGCGCCAGGACAGGCGGGGCGCTCCATGTGCCGCATTGCCCCGCTTTAGCAGTTTCCATGCAGTTTCCATCTCCCATTGGAAGGAACCCGACCATGTCCAACACGTTCAAGCGCATCGTCCTGGCCTCGCGTCCCGAAGGCGCGGTAACGCCGGCCAATTTTCGGCTGGAAGAGGTGCCCGTGCCGCAGATCGCCGACGGCCAGGTGCTGGTGCGCAACCACTACCTGTCGCTCGACCCGTATATGCGCGGCCGCATGAACGACAGCAAGTCCTACGCCGCGCCGCAGCCGCTCAACGAGGTGATGATCGGCGGCACCGTCGGCGAAGTGGTGGAAAGCAAGAACAGCAAGTTCAAGCCGGGCGACAAGGTGGTCGGGATGTTCGGCTGGCAGGAACTTGGCGTCAACGACGGCACCGGCCTGCAACCGGTCGATACCACGCATATCCCGCTGTCGGCCTACCTCGGCTCGGTCGGCATGCCGGGCGTGACCGCCTGGTATGGCCTGAACAAGATCATCCAGCCCAAGGCGGGCAAGACCATCGCGGTCAGCGCCGCGTCGGGCGCGGTCGGCAGCGTGGTCGGCCAGCTGGCCAAGCTGGCGGGCTGCCGCGCGGTGGGCTTTGCCGGCGGCAAGGACAAGTGCGACTACGTGGTCAACGAGCTGGGCTTCGATGCCTGCATCGATTACAAGGCCGCCAAAGACCCGAAAGAGCTCTACACCATGCTCAAGGAGGCCACGCCCGACGGCATCGACGGCTACTTCGAGAACGTCGGCGGCGATATCCTCGACGCGGTGCTGTCGCGCATGAACGCCTTCGGCCGCATTGCCCTGTGCGGCATGATCGCCGGCTATGACGGCCAGCCGCTGCCGCTGAAGAACCCGCAGCTGATCCTGGTCTCGCGCCTGACCATCGAGGGCTTTATCGTCTCCGAGCACATGGAGGTGTGGCCGCAGGCGCTGAAGGAACTGGGCACCGCGGTCGCGCAGGGCAAGCTCAAGTTCCGCGAGAGCATCGCCGAAGGCCTGGCCAGCGCGCCGGAAGCCTTCATGGGCCTGCTCAAGGGCAAGAACTTCGGCAAGCAGCTGGTCAAGCTGGTCTGACCTGCGCATGCAGGGCCGCGGCGCGCCGCACCGGCGCCGCGGGCAACGGATATCACTGGACCCGACTCAGGAGACACCGATGAATGCCCCGCAAGCCCCGCAAATCCAGAGCGCCGACGAGATCGGCGCCGGCCTGCCCGAAGAGGTCAAGGCGCGCTACCGCAACCTGCCGCGGCCGCCGCAGTTCGCCACCGCGGCCGAAGAGCGCCTGCACCGCAAGCAGCGCCTTGCCGCCGCCTTCCGGCTGTTCTCGAAATTCGGCTTCGACGAAGGCGTGGCCGGCCATATTACCGCGCGCGACCCCGAGTTTCCCGACACCTTCTGGGTCAATCCCTTCGGCGTGCATTTCAGCCAGGTCCGGGTCTCCAACCTGATCCGCTGTGACCACCACGGCGACGTGGTCGAGGGCGACTATCCGGTCAATGCCGCGGCCTTCGCGATCCACTCGCGCGTGCACCAGACCCGCCCCGACGCGGTCGCCGCAGCGCATTCGCACAGCACCTATGGCCGCGCCTGGTCGACGCTTGGGCGCCCGCTCGATGCGCTGACACAGGACGTGTGCGCCTTCTACAACGATCACGCGGTCTATGACGACTTTGGCGGCGTGGTGGTGGAGCTGGACGAGGGCCAGCGCATCGCCAACGCGCTCGGCCAGAACAAGGCCGCGATCCTGCAGAACCATGGCCTGCTGACTGTCGGCAAGACCGTCGACGAAGCGGCGTGGTGGTTCATCACCATGGAGCGGTCGTGCCAGGTGCAGCTGCTGGCCGAAGCCGCCGCGGCGCGCACGCAGGCGCCGCTGAAGGTGATCGCCGACGCCGCCGCAAGGCAGGCGTATTCGATCGTCGGCACCGCGCAGGCGGGCTGGTTCCAGTTCCAGCCGCTCTATGCCCGCATCGTCAAGGAACAGCCCGACCTGCTGGACTGAACCCGCATGCCCGCCATGCGGCGGGCAGCCCCCATTCGACTCACGCGACAGGACAGACGACATGAAGGATTTCTCCAACAGGGTTGCCGTCATTACCGGCGGCGCCTCGGGCTTCGGCAAGGAATTTGCCCGCATCGCCGCCGACCTCGGCATGAAGCTGGTGCTGGCCGACGTGCAGGAAGACGCGCTGGACGCGACCGTCGCCGAGTTCCAGGCGCGCAACGTGCCGGTGATCGGTTTGCGCACCGATGTCTCGCGCGCTGAGCAGGTGCAGGCGCTGGCCGATGCGGCGATCGAGGCCTTCGGCCAGGTCAACCTGCTCTTCAACAATGCCGGTGTCGGCGCGGGCGGCCTGATCTGGGAAAACTCGGAGCGGGACTGGGAATGGGTGATGGGCGTCAACCTGTACGGCGTGGTGCACGGCGTGCGCATCTTCACGCCGCTGATGCTGGCCGCCGCGGCGAAGGACCCGGCGTTCGAGGGGCATATCGTCAACACCGCATCGATGGCGGGCTTGCTGAATCCGCCGGCGATGGGCGTCTACAACGTGTCCAAGCACGCGGTGGTGGCGCTGACCGAGACGCTGTACCAGGACCTCGGGCTGGTGACCCAGCAGGTGCGCTGCTCGGTGCTGTGCCCGTACTTCGTGCCGACCGGCATCAGCCAGTCGCGGCGCAACCGGCCCGCCGACCTGGCCAACCAGGCGCCGCCGACGCGTTCGCAAATGGTGTCGCAGGCCTTGTCGGACAAGGCCGTCGGCTCGGGCAAGGTGACCGCGGCGGAGGTGGCGCGGATCACCTTCGATGCCATCCGCGACCAAAGCTTCTATATTTATTCCCACCCCCAGGCGCTCGCTCCCGTGCGCCAGCGCTTCGAGGATATCGTCGGGCAGCGCAACCCCGGCGATCCGTTTGCCGACAAGCCCGAGGTCCGCGCGGGCCTGGTTGCCGCGTTGCGCGGCTGAGCACGCGCCGCACAACGCCGCCACGAGGAGGACCGCATATGGAGAACAACATGGCAGCCCCCGCCGCCGTGATCCGCCACCTGCAGTACGCCACGCTGCCCAACGAAACCCGGCTGCACTACGCCAGCGCGGGCGAGCGCGGCAAGCCGCTGATGATGTTCGTGCACGGCTTTCCGGAATTCTGGTTCGAATGGGAGGCGCAGCTGGCCGAGTTCGGGCGCACGCATTTCGCCGTCGCGCCCGACCTGCGCGGCTTCAACCTGTCGAGCAAGCCCGCCGAGGTAGAGGCCTACCGCCCGCGCCATATCGTCGAAGACCTGGTGCAG
The DNA here is from genome assembly GCA_013362725.1 of Cupriavidus sp. GTDB lineage: Bacteria > Pseudomonadota > Gammaproteobacteria > Burkholderiales > Burkholderiaceae > Cupriavidus. Next base: position 784 of record JABFVP010000161.1, on the reverse strand, counting down.
CTGATCGGCGCGCTGGGCTATGACCAGGCCGTGGTGGTGGCGCACGACTGGGGCGGGGCGATCTGCTGGAACCTGGCGATCCAGTTCCCGCAACTGGTGCGCCAGCTGGTCATCGTCAATTCGCCGCATCCGTATCTGTTCGCGCGCGCGCTCGCCACCGATCCGGCGCAGCAGGCCGCGTCGGCCTATATGAACTGGCTGCGCAAGCCGGGCTCGGAGCAGGCGCTGGCGGCCAACGATTTTGCGCTGCTGGACCGGATGCTGTCCGACGACGACGGCAAGCTGGCGGCGTGGTACACCGCCGAGACGCGCGCCAGATACCACGCAGCGTGGTCGCAGCCGGGCGAGGGCAACGACGCCGGCGTGCATCCGCTCACCGGCGGCGTCAATTTCTACCGTGCTTCGCCGATGCATCCGCCGGGCGAGGGCGAGCCGCCGCCCGATATTTCGCGGCTGGATCCGGCGGCGTTCGTGGTCAGGGTGCCGACGCTGGTGGTCTGGGGCGAACGCGACCGCGCGTTGCCGAAGTCGCTGGTCGACGGCCTGGCCGATTTCGTACCCGACCTGCGGCTGGAGCGCATCGCCGAGGGCAGCCACTGGGTGATCCACGAACAGCCCGAACGGATCAACCAGCTGATCCGCAGCGCGCTGCCGGCCTGACCGATGCGCCCGCATGCGGCGGCGCGGGCCGCCGCATGCGGGGAATCAGCTCAGCCGCTCACGGTAGAGCCGGTAATTCTCGTCATAGAAGCAGACGAAGGTCACCTGCTCGATCTCCGGCGCC
>JABFVP010000219.1 GCA_013362725.1 Cupriavidus sp. | reverse complement strand
CCGGCGGCACGCCGGGCCCGCAGCCGCACGGACGGGTATCAGGAAGGATCTTTGGTGCGGGTACGCGAGACGGCCGCCATGATGCCGATGCCGAGCACGATCAGGCAGGCAATGCCGATATAGACCGGCGCCAGCCCGGCCGTCGACAGGCCCCAGGCAATGCCGCCCACCAGGACCAGCAGGCCGATGATATATAGCGCGAATGACATGAGTCGGCTCCTTCGGTGGTGCAACCTGTGTTCAATGTAGGCAGCGTGCGCGGCGCCAGGGATAGGACAAGGGCGGATGCTGGCGTAGGCGGGTTCTGACCCGCTTGTGACTTGTCAGGGTCCCGGCCGCCCACCACGGGCTGTCATGCCCGGGTGCCGGCAGTTCTGTATCTGTCCGGGGCGCCACCCGGCCCGTATACTCGGGGACCGGCGCCCCGCGCCGCACCGATCCCGAACCTCAAACAAGCAACGGAGCAGCAGCATGCGTGTCGCATTCCTCGGACTGGGCGTCATGGGTTTCCATATGGCCGGCCACCTGGCCGCCAAGGGCCGCGAGGTCACGGTCTATAACCGCACCGCGGCCAAGGCGCAGGCCTGGGTCGAGCGCTTCGGCGGCAAGGCCGCCGCCACCCCCGCGCAGGCGGTGCGCGATGCGCAGGTGGTCTGCTCCTGCGTCGGCAACGACGACGACCTGCGCGCGGTGCTGACCGGGCGCGACGGCGCCTTCTTCGGCGCGCCCAGCGGCTGCATCTTCGTCGACCACACCACCGCCAGCGCCAACGTCGCGCGCGAGTTGTACGCGGCGGCCGGCGAGCGCGGCCTGCACTTTGTCGATGGCCCGGTCTCGGGCGGCGAAGTGGGCGCGGAAAAAGGCATCCTGACCATCATGTGCGGCGGCGATGCCGACGCCTTTGCGCGCGCCGAGCCGGTCATCGGCGCCTACGCGCGCGCCGTCACCCGCATCGGCGAATCCGGCGCCGGTCAGCTGGCCAAAATGGTCAACCAGATCAGCATCGCCGGCCTGATCCAGGGCCTGTCCGAGGCCATCGCCTTCGGCGAGCGCGCGGGCTTGGACATGCGCCTGGTGCTGGACGTCATCAGCAAGGGCGCGGCCGGTTCCTGGCAGTTGGAGAACCGCGGCCCCACCATGATCGAAAACAGGTTCGACTTCGGCTTCGCGGTGGACTGGATGCGCAAGGATCTTGGCCTGTGCCTGGATGAAGCCCGCCGCAACGGCGCGGGCCTGCCGGTTACGGCGCTGGTGGATCAGTTCTACGCCGACCTGCAGCAGATGGGCTTTGGCCGCGCCGACACCTCGTCGCTGATCAAGCGGCTGCGCCAGCACGGCGACAAGGGCTGAAGCGACCGGCGCGCCACTCCTGTCGTCGTCCGATTCCTACAGGGCAATCGGCGCCTCACGGAAGGGACGCGAGGCGTCACACGCCTAAAGTGGACGCATGAGGGCCCGGTTCCCCGGTATCGTGCCAGGGGCGGGCCCGGCAACGAGGCAGGAGACCATCATGTGGAAACTCGCAGTCGCGCTTCTGGCAAGCGCAACCATGGCGCTGGCCGGCTGTACCGCGGCGGGCGCGGTGGCCGGCGGTGTCGCCGGGCATGAACTGACCGACGGCAGCACCGCCGGTACCGTCGGCGGCGCCGTGGTGGGCGGTGTGATCGGCCACGAACTGGGCAAGTGACGAGCCGCTCCAGCGCCATGGCATATCCGGGCCGCTGTGCGGCCCGGATGCTTTTTGCTTCCGGCCTAGATCGTGCTGCTTGACGAGGGCCCGCCCGACGGCCGGCGCAAGCGCCGCCACAGCAGCAGCGGCAGCCGCACCATGAACCCGGCCAGCAGCCGCAGGTGCATGCCGGCCAGCAGCACGTTGTCGCGCAGGTAGCGGAAGTGGGACACGCCGCCTTCACGCCGGCCGAAGTAGCGCACCGGGGCGTCGAGGTTGAGCGGACGCACGCCGCGCCAGCACAGCCGCACGGCCACTTCCGGATCGAAATCGAAGCGCCGCATCCAGCGGCTGCCCTGCATCACCGCGCGCAGCGGCGCGATCGGGTAGACGCGAAAGCCGAACAGCGAATCGCCGATGCCGGCCCACAGCGTCTCCACATCCACCCAGAAATTCGACATGCGGCGCCAGTAGACCCGCTCGCGCGGAGCGCTGGCGTCGAAGCGCGGACGGCCCAGCACCATCGCGCCGGGGTCGCGCCGCGACGCCGCCATGAATTCGGGGATCAGGTGAGCCGGATGCTGGCCGTCGGAATCCATCACCAGCACATGCGTGTAGCCGGCGGCCGCGGCCCGTTCGATGCCGTGCAGCACCGCCGCGCCCTTGCCCTGGTTGCTCGGCAGCACCAGCACCTGCAGCCCGGGGTCGGACGCGGCCTGCGCCTGCAGCCACTGCGTGCTGCCATCGGTGCTGCCGTCGACCACTACCCACACCGGGGTCCACGCCGCGCGCGCGGCGCCCAGCACCTCCTGCAGGCGCACGCCGGGGTTATAGCTGGGGATCAGCACCAGGTGGGTCGCCGAGGGCTCGGCGCCGCCTTCCACCAGCGCCGGCGCGGGCGTGGCTTGCTGCGGCATGTCGTGCTCCTGTCCAGGCTGAAGGAAGCGGTGGCGGGCTAGCGCGTGCGGTGTTCCGCCAAATAGGCGGCCAGGCTGCCCAGTGAGGTGAAGATGGTCTTGTTGTCGGGATTGTCCGAACGCAGTTCGACGCCGTACTTGCGCGATACCAGCAGGGCGATCTCGAGAATATCTATCGAATCCAGCCCAAAGCCTTCTCCGTAGAGCGGCGTGGCGGCGGTGATGTCCTCCAGCCGCAGTTCGGCGATGTCGAGTTCGTCGAGGATCAGGCGGGCAAGTTCGGTTTCGAGTTCGGTCATGTTGCTAGATGGCTGGAACGCCGCTGCGCCGCCCATGCCGGGGCACAAGGATCCCGGTGCGCGCGTCGGGCACCCGAATGCTATCAAACGGGGCATTGCGGGGCCAGTCGAGAGAAGTTTAGTAACAACATCAACAACCTATTGGGGAATCATGATCGCGTCAGGAGGGTCTTTTGGGGTATAAAGCGTTCGCTTCGCATGCCCTTGGCGCCTTTCCGGCGCACCGCACGCCAAGCGCCTTACGCAACACACCAAGCTGCCACAGATGCCTTCGAGCCAGCCCGTCGACCGCCTTTTCCCACCCGCCGCCGCCATGCCAGCGCCGGACGTTGCCGCTCCGTGGTGGCGGCGCCATGCCTGGCTCGCCGCCGTGGCTGCCTTCGTGGTCTACGAATCGTGCCTGCATCGCGCGGCGCACCAGCCGGGCGCCGAGGTGGTCGCGCTGTGGCTCGGCGCGGCGCCGTTCCTGCTGATCGGCTTCGTCGCCTGCCGCCGGCTGGCAGGGCGCGTACCCGCCGTGCTGGCGCTGCTCGCCGCCTGCGCAGCGCTGTGGCTCTGGCGTGCGCCGCTGTCCGGTCATTTCGGCTGGACCTACTATCTGCAGCATGCCGGTGCCAATGCCGCGCTGGGGGCGATGTTCGCGCTCAGCCTGCGCCGCGGCCGCACCCCGCTCTGCACCCAGATCGCCACTGCCATCCACGGTACGCTGTCCGCCGCGCATGCGCGCTACACGGTGCGCGTGACCCAGGCCTGGACGCTGTTCTTCGCGGCGATGGTGGGGGTGTCGACGCTGCTGTTCGTGCTGGCGCCGGTGGCGGCGTGGTCCAGCTTTGCCAACCTCGCCACGCCGCTGCTGATCGCGCTGATGTTCGCGGGCGAGGCCCTGTACCGCCGCATCGCCTTTCCGGACATGCGCCACCGCGGCCTGCTCGACGCGGTGCACGGCTACCGCGCGCTGATGACGGCCCGTGCGGCCCGGCCCGGGTTGCCGCGCTGACGCGCCGCCATCCGCCCCCGGTTCCGCGCTACAGGCCCAGGCTCCGCCCATGACCTCGCTCCCCATCGTTGCCCACGCGACACCCGACGACATCATCGCCTGGGTGCACGGACGGGCCGTCACCGTGCGGCAGTTTCTAGCCGATGCAGCCCGGCTGGCAGCGGCCCTGCCAGCCGGCGGCCACGTCTTCAACGCCTGCACCGACCGCTACCGCTTCACCGTCGGCCTGTGCGCGGCGCTGCTGGCGGGCAAGCCGACGCTGCTGCCGCCGTCGCACACGCCCGAGACGGTGCGCCAGCTGCTGGCCTTCGCGCCCGACGCCTTCTGCCTGCATGACCAGCCCGACGCGGCTTTCGCCATGCCTGCGCTGTACTACCACGATGGCCTGGCCGCCAGCTCCACTGACGGCCCGGTCGAGATCCCGCAGATTCCGGCGGCGCAGGTGATGGCCTACGTGTTCACGTCCGGCTCCACCGGGACGCCGGTGCCGCACCGCAAGACCTGGGGCGCCATGGCCGGCAGCGCGCGCGCCGCGGCGCAACGACTGGGCTTGCTCGACGGGCGCGCGTGGACGCTGGCGGGCACGGTGCCGCCGCAGCATATGTTCGGCCTCGAAGCCACCGTGATGCTGGTGCTGCAGGGCGGCGCGGCGCTGGTGGCCGCGCCGGCGTTCTATCCGGCCGATGTCAGCGCGGCGCTGGCCGCGGTGCCGGCGCCGCGCGCGCTGGTCAGCTCGCCGGTGCAGCTGCGCGCACTGGTGCAATCCGGCCAGGCGATGCCGGCGGCCGACCTGGTGCTGTGCGCCACCGCGCCGCTGGGACGCCAGCTGGCCGCCAAGACCGAAGCGCTGTTCGCCGCGCCGCTGTGCGAGATTTACGGCAGCACCGAGACCGGCCAGCTGGCCACCCGCCGCACCTCGCGGGAGGACGCATGGACGCTGGTGCCGGGGGTGCAGCTGCAAGCCCGTCCCAATGCCGCCGGCGATGACACCGAGACCTGGGCCGAGGGCGGCCATATCGAGCAGCCGGTGTCGCTGGGCGACGCCATCGCCCCGCTCGATGCGCAGCGCTTCCGGCTGCATGGTCGCAAGGCCGACCTGCTCAATATCGCCGGCAAGCGGACTTCGCTGGGCTACCTGAATCACCAGCTCACCGCCATCGACGGCGTGCGCGACGGCGTATTCTTCATGCCCGACGACGCGCATGAAGGCGACACGCACGGGCACGTCGTGCGGCTGGTGGCCGTGGTGGTGGCGCCGGGCGTGGCGCCGGCCCGGTTGCAGCAGGCGCTGCGCGAACGGATCGACCCGGCCTTCATGCCGCGCCCGCTGTACTTTGCCGAGCGCCTGCCGCGCAATGCCGCGGGCAAGCTGCCGCGCGAGGCGCTGGCCGCGCTGGTGGCAACCCTGTCCGGCACGCAGGACCGCCCTGCCGCGTTGCCGCCAGGCTTTGTCATCGACCCCGGCCACCCTGCCATGGCTGGCCATTTCCCGGGCCATCCGATCGTGCCGGGCGTGGTGTTGCTCGACCATGCCGTGCTGGCGCTTGGCACCGCGCTGGGCCGCCCGCTTGCCGTCGCGCAGGCGAGCCTGCTGAAGTTCCTGAGCCCGGTGCGCCCGGGCGAGCGTGTGGAGGTGCTGCACCAGTCCGAGGCGGCCGCCGATGGCGACGAGACCATCCGCTTCACGCTGCGCAGCGCCGGGCGCGATGTCGCCAGCGGCACGCTGCAGGTGCGCGCCAGCGTGCCGCAAGCGGGAGCCTTGCCATGCTGAGCTGGCTGTGGCGGCGCCAGGCGCCGCTGGATACGGAATGGTCCCGCCGCGAAGAGCGCGGCAGCATCACGCTGCTGCGCGTGATGACGTGGATCTCGCTGGCGCTGGGCCGGCCCGCCGGGCGCGTGGTGCTGCGCGCGATTGCCGCCTACTTCATGCTGTTCGCGCCGGCGGCACGCCATGCCTCGCGCGCGTACCTGGACCGCGTGCTCGGACGCCAGGCCAGCTGGAGCGACGGCTACCGCCATGTGTTCACGTTCGCCTCGACCATTCACGACCGCATCTACCTGCTCAACGGCCGCTTCGACCTGTTCGACATCCGCCTGCATGGCGAGCACCTGCTGGAAGCGGCGATGGCGCGCGGCCGCGGCGTGATCCTGCTGGGCGCGCACCTGGGAAGTTTCGAGGTGGTGCGCGCGCTCGGTCGGCGCCATCCCGACATGGAGGTCGCGATCACCATGTACGAAGAGAACGCGCACAAGCTCAACGACGTGCTGCAGTCGATCAACCCGGCGATGCGCCAGGACATGATCGCACTGGGCCGCTTCGACACCATGCTGCGCGTGCGCGACTACCTGGACCGGGGCTGCATGATCGGCATGCTGGCCGACCGCACGCTGTCGCAGCGCGCCACCGATCCGGTGCAGCAGTGCGGCTTCCTCGGCGCGCCGACCGGCTTCCCTACCGGCCCGCTGCGCATGGCGGCCATGCTGCGCCGGCCGGTATTCTTCATCACCGGCCTGTACCGCGGCGGCAACCGTTACGACGTCCATTTCGTGCCGCTGGCGGATTTCACCGGGACCGCGCGCGGCCAGCGCGAAACGGCGGTGCAGGCCGCGCTGGCGGACTATGTGCGGCTGCTGGAGCGGTTCAGCCGCAGCGCCCCGTACAACTGGTTCAACTTCTATGACTTCTGGCATGCCGGTCCGCCGCTGTCCGAGCAGCCGCCGCCGGGCAACGAACCTTGAAACGAGCCCTAACCCGTGAGCCGCCATTGATGTTCTGCTTCGCGCGCCCTTTCCGCTATTCGTTGTCGAACCTGCTGGCAAGCGCACTGCTCGCGCTGGCGCCGCTGACGGCCACGGCAGCACCCGCCTCCTCCGCCGCGCCCGCCGCCACCGCCGCGTTCGGCGTCGACCAGCTGATGTCCACGCTGGCGCAGCGCAAGTCGGGGCGCGTGCTGTTTACCGAGACCAAGTACCTGGCGCTGCTCGACAAGCCGGTGCAGTCGTCGGGCGAACTGCGCTTCAGCGCGCCCGACCACCTGGAAAAGCGCACGATCTCGCCCAAGGCGGAAAACCTGCTGCTGGACGGCGACATGCTGACGGTCGAGCGCGACGGCAAGCGCTACACCATGCCGCTGCAGAACTACCCCGAGATCGCCGCCTTTATCGAGAGCATCCGCGCCACGCTGGCCGGCAACCGCGATGCGCTGGAGCGCTACTACAAGCTCGGCGTCGAGGGCCGTGCCAGCCGCTGGACGCTGACGCTGACGCCGGCTGACTCGCGCATGGCCGCGGCCGTCAGCCAGGTTCGCATCGACGGCAGGCAGGATGTGCTGGACCAGGTCGAAATCCGCCAGGCCGACGGTGACCGCTCGGTGATGAAGATCCGGCCGGCCGCCAACCGATGAGCGCGGCACCGCGCCGCCTGGCGCTGGCGCTGTGGGTGCTGGCACTGCTGGCCTGCGCCGCGGTCGTCAGCCGCACCAACTTCACCGCCGACCTGTCCGCCTTTTTGCCGCGGCTGCCCAGCGCCGAGCAGCAGTTGCTGGTGAACCAGCTGCGCGACGGGCTGGTATCGCGGCTGATTTTGGTCGGCATCGAAGGCGGCGATGCCGAAGGCCGCGCCAGGGTCTCGCGCGCGATGGCGGCGCAACTGCGCGGCGACCCGCGCTTCGCGTCGGTGCAGAACGGCGAGCCGGTCAACCAGGCGGCGGACCGTGAATACGTGTTCGCGCACCGCTACCTGCTCAGCCCCGAGGTCACGCCCGAGCGCTTCAGCGAGCACGGGCTGGCC